>PWLN01000358.1 GCA_003559375.1 Balneolaceae bacterium
AGAAATGAGCGGATTCGATTCACGTGCGGACCGCGATCCTGTTCTGGCGGCCATCAAAGTACAGCAGCAGCGCATGGAGACCATACTTGCCGAATCTGACCCGATTCCGCTTTATGCCACCATCTCCGGAATCATCAGCCAGGTTTGGCACCGCCAGGGAGAATATGTTGCCGAGGGGAGCTCGATCCTTCACATCCAGTCCGAAGAACCCGCATTTATTGTGGGTTATGTGCGCCAGCCCATATCCATTCAGCCCTACAGCGGCATGGCGGTGGAGGTGCGAACACGCCGGCCGGGCCGCACTTTTTTCTTTTCTTCGATTGAACAGGTTGGTGGCCATATACAGATCCTTGAGGAAAATATGCAGCGCCCCGGATCGTTTTTTGAAAGCGGATTACCGGTGAAAATTCACATCCACGGCCGCGATGAAATCCATCTGACCCCGGGCGAAATCGTGGATGTTGTGATGAGGCCGTGATTCGTTCGTGATCGGCAGAGTCCCAAGCAGGCAATACCTTTTTTTGCATGCAGATTCTTTTTGGGCACCAACTGAGGTCACTTTTTTTTAATTTTTTTGTGTCAATTCAAATCAGAAAGTCAAAACTGATTCATCATGAAAAGCAACCTGTTCATTATAATTGCTATCTTTGTATTTTCAGCATGCAAGCAACATGAAACTGTAGAAAGAAGCACCCTGTCAGAACAACAATTCGCAACCCATCAAACATCCCTGACCGACCGTCTGTTGCCATATCCGGATACCCGTAAAGGTGATGTGGTAGATACCTATTTCGGCACTCAAATACCTGATCCGTACCGATGGCTCGAAGATGATTTGTCTGATGAGACCGCCGAATGGGTAACGGCCCAAAATGAGGTCACATTTCATTTTCTGGACCAAATTCCCTTCCGCAATCAAATCAGGGAAAGGCTAACCGAACAATGGAATTATGAACGGGTAGGTGCTCCAACCAAACACGGAGATTACTATTATTTCTTTCGAAATGACGGCCTGCAAAATCACTCTGTAGTGTATCGAAGAAGCAGCGCTGATGGGGAACCTGAGGTGTTCCTGGATCCGAATACCTTTTCTGAAGATGGCACAACATCACTTGCCAGCCTCAGCTTTTCCAATGACGGTTCTCTGGCAGCTTATGCCATTTCAGAGGGAGGATCCGATTGGCGAAAAATTATCGTACTGGATACAAAAAGCCTTGAACAGGTTGGAGATACACTTACCGACATCAAATTTTCTGCTATCGCATGGCATCATAATGATGGTTTTTATTACAGCAGCTACGAAGCGCCTGAAGGCAGCCAGCTCTCGGCCTTGACGGACCAGCATAAGCTTTATTACCATAAAATTGGTACTCCGCAGCGTGATGACCGGCTCGTTTTCGGAGGTTCCGAAACACCAAGAAGATATATCAGCGGTACAGTATCGGAAGACCAGCGGTTTCTGATTATCCGTGCAGCAGTTAGTACTACCGGAAATGAGTTGTATGTAAAAGACCTGCATGCAAATGACGGAAAAATAATTCCGCTGGTAACTGGATTTGAGAATACACACAACTTTGTGGATGCCAAAGGAGACTATCTCTATATACGTACAAATCTTGATTCCCAGAATTACCGCCTTGTCAGAACACAAATTTCAGCCCCCGGCTCTGACAACTGGGCCAACATCATCCCCGAAACCCAAAATGTTTTGAATGTGAGTACCGGAGGAGGCTACATCTTCGCAAATTATCTGGTAGATGTTCAAACTGAAATAAAACAGTATGATTTTGATGGACAATTCATAAGGGATGTGCAACTTCCGTCGATAGGCACTGCAGGAGGTTTTTCCGGTAAAATAGAAGATTCGACTCTTTACTACAGCTTTACCTCGTTTACCTATCCTTCTACCCTATTCGAATTTGATACTCGTACCGGAGAATCTTCGCTTTACTGGAACCCGGATATCGACTTTAATCCGGACGATTATGTTACCGAACAGGTATTTTTTGAAAGTAAAGACGGTACCAAAGTTCCTATGTTCATCACCTACAAAAAAGGCCTGGAAATGGATGGCACCAATCCCGCGTATCTCTACGCCTATGGAGGTTTTAACGTCAGCCTGCGTCCCTCGTTCAGTATTGCGAGGCTCATATGGCTTGAGAATGGCGGTATTTATGCTCAGCCCAATATCCGCGGAGGCGGTGAGTACGGGCGCCGGTGGCATCTTGCAGGAACCCGGAAAAACAGGCAGAATGTTTTCGATGATTTTATTGCTTCCGCTGAATATCTAATCAATAACGGGTATACATCCAGTGAGAAACTGGCGATTGCCGGTGGTTCCAATGGCGGGCTTCTTGTTGGGGCAATCATGACTCAGAGGCCTGATATTGCTGCAGTGGCATTCCCTGCAGTGGGAGTGCTGGATATGCTCCGTTATCACACCTTTACCGCTGGAGCAGGCTGGGCGTTTGATTATGGTACTGCGGAAGAAAATGAAGAGATGTTCCGCTATCTGCTTGGTTATTCACCGGTACACAATGTGGAATACGGTACCGTGTACCCATCTACCATGATCACTACCGCCGATCACGACGACCGCGTTGTACCTGCCCACTCTTTCAAATTTGCTGCTGAACTTCAAGCCAAACATGCCGGCGATAACCCGGTGTTGATTCGGATTGAAACAAGAGCAGGCCATGGTGCCGGACGAACCACTGAATCCATAATCAGTGAATGGACAGACCGTTATGCATTTGCCTGGTATATGATGGGGTTGAATCCTTTTGATGATTCATATTGAACAAACACAATCGTACAGGAACAGATTTTCTTCAATGGGCTCTGCCTGAACTTGGCTACCGCTGGAGGGGTTTTCGCAAGCCCCATGCACAGGTATTGCAGCGCATTATTGAAAGAATTCATGAACTGGAACTATCGGGTTATAAAGAATATCAAACCTTTCTTGAACATCATCCCGATGAATGGAAACGGCTGGATCAGATGCTATATGTAACAATCAGCCGTTTTTACCGCGACCGGAAACTTTGGGATGAACTTGCTACTAACATATTGCCACGGCTCGTTGAAGGCAATGCACCAGAGCTGGTAGTGGTATGGTCTGCCGGATGCTGCAATGGCGAAGAACCCTATTCCATAGCTATAGCTGCCCATCAATCCGGGATGTTGGATAAGATAACCATCATTGCATCCGACAGATATCCGCATTTACTGGAACGGGCTAAAATCGGGCTCTATCCGGAAAGTGCCCTCCGTGAACTCACTCCCGCTGAGCGGAGCAGGTATTTTACATATAATGACAAACTGCTGGAATATCGAATTGACCCGGTAATCCGGAGTTCCGTTCATTTTGAAGAACGCAATATCCGGCACTCCCTGGCTGATGATTTCTTCCATATCATTTTCTGTAGAAATCTCGTCTTTACCTATTTTAACAATACCGAACAGATACAATTATTGGCTGGTTTCAGAAACAGTTTATTTAATGATGGATATTTAATTACGGGTTCCAAAGAACAATTGCCTGATGAAGCAGGGTGGATAAAACCATGGGCTAATGTTCCGGTTTACAGAAAGGCGCCATGATGGTCACAATTCAGAAATTTCCCACAGTCCCAGGCTTTTATCATTATAAGTTCCTTCACCCTCCGTACAGTTTTCATTCAAAATCATGAGAGGCTCAGGAAGTTTGAATGGATCCATTTGAAGGTTGATCACCCGCCAGTCGCCCGTTATAATATCCATGTTTTCTTCACAATCTGTAAATGTAGTCGTGAACAGATAAATTGAATTGCTCTTCCGGATATTTCCAAGAGCTTTCAAGATGTCACGGTTTGATAAATGCACGAAACAATCCCGGCAAAAAATCAGGTCCACAGATGGCAAAGGGTCTTTGATCAGATCAAGCTTCATAAATGTTCGCTTATCTGTGGAGTAGTGTTGTTTATTCAATTCAATCAGCTCATCAACCACATCAGCGCCTGTATATTGGACATCATTGAATTCAACATCTTTCATCCAGTGAAAATCCCCGCACGGAATATCAAGTATGGATCGGATACCAAACCGTTTCAGGAGGCCGGGCAACTGCCGGCGAAAGGTTTCTGTTTGGCTTTCAGATGAACCTTCTCCTGATGCCGATTGACCGCCATTCCAAAAGGAGTTGCGGTAGATGAACCTGAATTTCTCTTCAACGGATCTGTTCGACAGTTCCGGTTTTTGCTTGCCAAAGAAGCGGTCATCAAAGTTTACAGGCTTTCGGCTTCTTCTTTTCATTCGGATGAACACCATTCGTTATTGCGATCTCTTTACGTCAAATTACTAAAGTTCAAATTGTTTACACAACTGATTCCTACTTTGAGGTAATGATTAACAAGTTACAAGAGATAAGGTTATGAAACTGCTTTTCTATACGCTGTTCATGGTAAATCCATTTCTTTTTGCTGACAACAGCGATTCGCTGCACAACGAAATCAATACCATTTTTGCCGATCAACCTGCTCCCGGAGCCGTTGTGATCTGGGTACAAAATGACACCACCCGGATTTTTGAAATATTAGGTTATGCAAACATTACAGAAAGCAGGGAAATTGATTCTGAAAAGACCATTTTTCGCATTGGTTCTATCTCAAAAGCAGTAAATGCTATCGGTGTCTTAAACCGGGTGGAGGCATCATTGCTGCACATGGACCGTGATATCAACAGCTATTTTGATGAACCGTTTATTCAAAACCGCTTGATGAATCCGGTCACACTTCGGCATTTGCTCACTCACACTGCCGGGTTTGATGATATGTTTATCGGAAAGTCATCAAGAACCCGTGAAAATGCACTCAGCCTGAAAGAAGCAATGCATTCATTACAACCCAGGCGTATAATGGAGCCGGGTGAAATCTCCAGCTATTCCAATTATGGCGCTGCGCTCTCCGGATACCTTGCTGAACATGTGAGCGGTGTTGAATATTACGCCCTTATGGATTCGATTGTGTTTCGTCCGCTCGGTATGTTCCACAGCTCGTTTGATCCTGATCAACAGGCACTCAAACATTTTATGACAGGCTATTTTCCGGATCTAGATGGCCTGATTGAGTTACAATATGATTATCTCCACGATACTCCGGCCGGAACCATGGTTTCGACAGCCCGGGATATGGAAACGTTTTTGAAAGTAATGGTTGATCCGGATGGCCTTGAGAATGCGGGAGTTTTGACACGTGGAATGACTGAAGAAATGATGCGCATTCAATTTACCCATCACCCGAAACTCAGTGGTGGTTTTGGCTATCTCTGGAATATTTTTGAATACAACGGCCACAGAGTGGTTGGCCATGATGGCGGTTATATCGGCAGTGCTGCGCGGATGTTCCTTTTTCCGGAGTATAACGCAGCCATGTTTATAGCAGTAAATCTGATGGATTTTTCTCTCATAAACCGTGTCACGCAACTGCTCATCAGCACACTGTTACCCGAACCCGTTATCGAAGAAAAAGATCGTGTTGATTTTCAACGTTTCACGGATCAACGGCCGCTGAATGATTTTACAGGAACCTGGCGCAACACCCGCTATACAAAACATTCTTTCACAAAATTCGGGGTGATGCTGGGAATTATGGGACAAGAAATTGTTACCGGCATCGAGAACGATACTTTGCTCACGTTACCGAGGCCTGACGGCACCTATCACAGAATGGTCAGAACAGAACCCTATCTGTTTGAATCGATCGATGAGGATTACAGAATTGCTTTCAGAGAGAGCGAAGGAAGGATTACCCATCTCTTTACAGGCGGTACATCGGCATTTGAAAAGCTCCACCCGCTTGAAACCACCCGGATACAGCTGCCATTCCTTGCAGCAGCCAATGTATTTTTTTCGGTTTTGTCGGCCGGATTAATCATTGTTTTCCTGACCAGGAAATTCAGAAAAACAACTCCTGTTTTCACACGCCTTAGCCTGTTTGAATTCGCCATTGCCTTTTTCTACTCATTCTCGTTTCTGCTTTATCTTCCTGCATTTGCAATGATTCCGGAATATGAGTTACATATCGGCTTCGGCTACGGTTTACCCTGGCTTTTTTATGTGATAACACTGATGCCCTATGCGGCACTTGGTTTTACCATTCTTTTGACTGTTCAGCTATTCAGGGAAAAAGAGAGAAATTGGCCGAGATTCATCTTTTCTGTGGTTGTGATACTGTTCTCAGTTGCCTTGTTCCTTAGCCTGAATTATTGGAATTCGGTTGGGTGGAGGTTTTGAGGGGTGGTGTGTGGGTTGCTGGTGGCGCGATAGCGACATCCCGACCCCTCGGGAATGCTGGATGCTGGATACTGTAGCCCGGGTCGCTGACCCGGAAAAGGAAAGCCTTGGGAAAAGAGAATATTCTCTATTCATTACGGATACCGGATACCGGATACTGGATACTGGATGCGGGATGGCAAGTTGCCAGTATAGATTCATTTGATTTCCGATTTCCGATATCCGAATGCAGATATGCGAAGTGCTACAGATCGGATATCGAATATCGCAAATCGGAAATCGCATATCATTAGAACGGAAGCTTAAATAGGTGGACCTTACAAGTCTGGCACCCCATCATTGCATTTTCTTTTTTTTACGAAAAAAGGTTCAAAACTTTCGCAATAAAGCCTTAATTTTATCGGCTTATTAAACTTTATTAATTAATTATCTATTCCGGCTTTGATCCGTCCTGTTTTGTCTATTCTCAAGCTCTTTAGGAGCATCACGTTACAGACGTTAGTTGCACTTCTGTTTATCAGTAGTTTTGTGGCCGAAAGCCAGCTTTTCGCACAAAATTCAACCCTTCGGGTAATTGCCATCACGGAAGATGAAGGTACCCCTGTTGTTGCCGCCAATGTATTGCTCACCATACCCGGTGCAGATACACTATATGCGCGTTCCACCGATGCATACGGTTTTGTTGAATTCACCAATATTCCGGCACGGGATTATGAGATTCAGATCAGTTATATCGGCTACCAAACCTTTCGTGATATCATTACCCTTGAACCGGGAGCCACGCTGATTATCCGCCCCGAACTTGCAACCGATACTGCTATACTTGATGAGCTTGTAGTTAGCGTGCGCCGGGGCACTACAAGGCGGGATGCCGGAATGCAAACCATCACTCCTGAAGACCTCAGCAGAATGCCAACACCGGCTCCGGGAGGCGACCTTACCATGTACCTTCAATCGCTGCCAAGCGTTGTAACAACAGGCGACAGGGGCGGCGAGCTTCACATACGCGGAGGCACACCATCGCAAAACCTTGTGCTTGTTGAGAATATGCCTGTTGTAAAACCATTTCATATTTCCAATCTTTTCTCCGCTTTGCCACAGGATGTTCTCAGCAGTGTGGACGTTTATGCCGGAGGTTTTGGGTCACAATATTCCGGTGCTACATCTGCTGTGCTGGACGTTAACCTCCGTCAGGGCAATATGCGCCGGTTTCAAAGTAAAGCAGCTGTAAGTCCATATATTGTTTCACTGCAGGCTGAAGGGCCTGTATCCATAGACAACCACTCCTTTCTGCTTATGGGCCGATATTCCGTAATTGAGGAAACCGGGCCTACTCTAACCGGCGAAGATGTACCCCTGCGTTTTTATGATCTCATAGGCAGGTACTCCATCAATTGGGATGGTGCTGTATGTAACTTTACCGGTTTACACACCAATGATGAGGGGAGAATAAATCCGGTGCGGTCTGTACAGCTTAGCTGGAGCAATACCGCAGTCGGCGTAAGGTGCCTGGGTTTTGCTGAAGAGCTGAATCATGCCGTTGATATTACCATAGGATATACCGGTTACAGCAGCAGTGAAACCGGAATTGATAACATCGGAAGGGAGTCAGGCCTTAAAATGGGTTATATGAGAATGGATAACAGGGCCCAGTTTTTCGGATCTCCTGCTAATTATGGTTTCAAATTGGAATTCATCAAATATGATGCCGTATTAGACGATCCCTTTGCCCAGCAGCAAGGACGGGAAGTTCGCTTTACCGGGATAGATGCCCAGCTCGACGAGCTGGCCACCAATCTCAGCTCTTATGTAACCCTGAATCTTGAACCTTTTCAAAATGTAAGCTTCAGGCCGGGGCTGGTATCCCAGATTAACATTCGCGACCTCCAGCCAACCTTAGAACCCCGATTGCGCTTAAGCTGGTTTCCTCGCGGTAACGATGACCTCGAGTTCAGCCTTGCTGCCGGACGCTATGTGCAATTTCATGAAGCCATAAACGATGAACGCGACGCAGGCACTGTGTTTTATGTCTATAAACCGATCAATGAACGCGATCCCTATCCCGTATCCCTTCATGGCATACTTGGATACCGTCAACAGTTTACTCAGTCATTCGGATTGAGCATTGAGGCCTATACCAAACAGCATCAGAATATCCCTGTTGCACGATGGACCCGTGAGCCTGCAAATACCCTTGAAACCGGCCTTGTAGAATCATTCACCTACGGCGGCGACATCCAGGCAGAGCTCAATCTGAACCGCTGGTATCTGTCATTGTCATACGGAATTTCAGAAGTAACCTACGAAGCCCCAAGCAGTGAGCTGGTGGCTTGGGTGAACAGGCCCGTTTTCAGTTACAACCCTGCTCACGACCGCCGGCATCAAATCAACCTGATTTCGTCCCTGCAATTTGGCAATTACACGGCGAGCATCAACTACCAGTTCAGCAGCGGCGGACCATTTACCCGTATCTTTGCATTCGACCTTGCATTACTCGATCTGCCGCGTCAAAACCCGGTTACCGACCAGGGCAGGGCCATGACCCTCTTTTCGGAACCCTTTGACGGTAAGCTCCCCAATTTCCAGCGGCTGGATGCTTCGATATCCCGCAGTTTCCGGTTCTCACCCCAATTTGGTATAGATGCAGAAATCGGTGCAGTTAACACATTTAACATCACCAATATCTTTTATTACGACGTTAATACATTGCAGCAGGTAAATCAGCTGCCACTTGTTCCATACATTTCTCTGACTACAATTATCAGATAAGAATCTTCAATTTGATTATGATCAAATCCCGGTACAGCATATTATTTTTATTTTTCCTTGCAGCTTTCTGGCTGAATTCCTGTGAAGAAAGCACCATCAATCCGTTTGAAGACGAACAGGCAATCTATTCCATCTATGGCGCGCTGTCGATAGATAACAGTATCAATTATATCCGTGTAAGAAAGCTGGACATCCCTCTCCTCGCAGATTCAACTGCAAAAATTGACGGTACTGTTGTCTTTACAGATCTTGAAACCGGAGTCAGTTCAACCCTCAGGGATACTGTGGTCAATTTCTCAGGAAATTTTACGCAAAATTTCATACTTGATCAGCAACTTGAGCTGGACCGTTCATATGAAATCAGAGTGGAGCGCAGTGATGACGGTGCTGTTTCAAGAAGCAAATTTACAACTCCCAAACAGACGGATTTAAGCCTGTATATCAACTTTCCTGAACTTCAATGTGAGACATCCATCACGTTTACCTATAAAAACGTGCGTGACCCGGAGCTGATACAGATGGAGGTTGGTGTATTTCACAACGGGCAGATGAATTGGGCACCAATGGAAATCGTTGGGCAGCTCAGACACAATGCTAATGCAGATGAAATGACTGTTGTGATGAGTCCGCGTAACCTGCTGGTTGAAGTATTTCCACCCGTACTACCTGATATACCAAATTTCAACAACTACCTGCTCTTCCCCACAGTAAGCTGTGCTGCTCTTCAAAACCCGGAATTCCGGATACGGTACAGGCATTTTGGCGCAGAATGGAATAAAGGAAAACCAAGAATGGGCCAGATCGATTTTGAG
>PWLN01000259.1 GCA_003559375.1 Balneolaceae bacterium
GTCTATTCGATCAAGGTGACAGTCAAAAAACCGCCCGTCAATGGAATGAAAGTAATCCCCTGGAAAAATTCCGGTGCCGAACCAGCGATTATAGTAGCTTTTATTGGCAAAAAAATGGCACTCAGGCAGGCTGTTTAACGTCGGCTCGATATCAGTCTGAAAGATCTCTTCAGGCACTATTTGCGGATTGCAACTTCCTGAAATAGAGCAGCATATTTGTAGTGTAGCCAGATCCGGTTTTCGGGTAAAAGGGCTCCAATATTGAATATGCTCCTTGATTATCCCTCGGCCGGGTAACTTCTTGTAGCCGGGATGTCTTTTAAATACGATACCGTGCCTGTTTTTCCAGGCTTTTTTTGCGCCCCGTCGTTTTGATAAGTATAAAAACAGATTCCTTAAAAATTTGTAGAACTTCACCGGCAATGATTTTTTTAATATTTAAGCTTATTCAACGTTTATTAAATTTGCTATAACTACGTTATCGTATCTTTTTCACTTCTACTTAGCTTAGATATTCACACCACAAGCATTGTCTCATCCTTTGTATTTAAACCTCCATCAGACAATACTTTTATCGAAGCACTCCATTATCTCAGAAATCCATGAATCACTTTTTATCAAATGATCTCAGCTCTTACTTTTCAATAAAAGTAAACCCGAATTGACATCCTAATGTGCTCAGTCCATCTTCCAAACTCGATGTCAGATATCCAAAAAACTTTCAAAATTAAATTTGTTCTTCTCACAAAACAGAATAAAATTTAGGTACCAAGCTGCTGCTCGGCCTCAATGAGCCGGCCAACTTGTTCAGAGTTCATAAATTCGATGTCAGGCCATCTCTTTGTGATTTCTGTCATAAGTTTATTTAAAAGGCGAAGGTTTTTATCTCTGTTTTTTGAATCTACGAATCCTACATAGTTTATTCTATGGCTACAAATGATAGCGGGCTTTTTCATTTTAAAGGCGATTGAAATATTCCTTAAGCAATTTTCTAAAGGGGTATCAATTTTTAATCTGAAGAGTGAGGGCTCAAAAACCGCATTCCTGATCAGATACCTTTGTCCAATATTGTTTTGATCTCCTAATTGATAATAGTGTTTTATATTACCTTCGGAGCCTATACCTGGCTCGACCATTACCCTGTTACCCTGGAAAAAGCGCACTCCCTTATCTAATGCAGGACGATTAAAATCAGGGCTCCACCAATAATTTGGGGGAATAAATGTTTTTGATTGATAATCAAATAACTCCTGAAAAAGATCAAGTCCTTCCAGAAAAACTTTCTTTTTTTTCTCTTTGTCAGTGGCGCTAACATATTTCAGTGCTATAACATATTCATTTCGGCCTCCGGAGATATTTTTCGGAACAGTACCGGGCATACCTCTTGAGAAACCAAAATGTACATCTTTGTCATTTCTCCTCAGTGCATTCATGAATAGCGAAACATTCAGGTGCTCGCGTCCATGAGACTGCGGGAAAAAGATTTTTTGTTCAATACCCTCCCTCCACAACTGAAAACAGCGGGTGTGTTTCGGATAGCGTTTAAAAGTGCTTGTAATGAGTTCGTAGTGATACTCACTGAATCCGGCTTCTTTTATTTTCTCAAAATCCGGATTGGCCACAAGGGAGTTGGCCGTTATTACCGGATGATTTCCTTTTTTATCTTTAAACTTGGTTAGCAGTTCAAAAAGCAGTTCAAGATCCTGCTCACTGGCCAGGCTATCGTACCGCTCGTATGGGTTAAGGTCAACTGTATAGCCCGCCTTCAAACACTCTTCATAAACTTTGCGAGAAGGCATCCGGATACTTCCCCAATCGTCCGATTCAATCACCACGATTTTGCGATCGGTTCTCCAGCCTCCCAGGTTTTTATACCACGGGGCAATTTTTCTCCTCAGCTTTTCTGCAATTGATTTCACAAAAGCCCTATACCCCGGTTTTTTCAAGCAGCGATTCCAGCATCCAGTGCTGCGGGTTGAACCGGCCTTCGTGCCAGTTCATTTGCCGGTCCCAGTATCCTTCGCAGGGTTCATATACGTGTGTGGTAAAGCCAAAACTAATCTCAACAATCATCGGTTTTCCGTTTCTGTACACGTAATCGAGCGCGAGGCACTGGCTGTTCAGTTTCTCCGAAAGCTCGAATGAAAGACGGATGGTATTTTCATCAAACAGCTCTTTGCTATACTCCACCTCTCCGCTTCCCGACGCGCGAAAATCATCTTTGCGCACGAGGCGCCTGATGGCAAACCCTTTATTATCGATCACAATCACGCGGGTGTCTGAGTCATTTTCAGGAATGAAGTCCTGGAAATAGACATACCCTCTTTCCTTACCGGCCACCCTGTCGAATTCAGTCGTATAGCCAAGCCTTACAACACCTTTAAAGACATTCCACAGTGTGTTTTTCCCCAAACTGTATAGCCTCCACCTCTCCTTCAGATTAGAACCCGAATCATACTGGCTAAACCCTTTGCCAAACGCTTTTTTAATATATTTACGGGCAGCTGCACGGTCTTTTACCATCCGTACCTGGGAAGACCCTGCTCCTCTCCGCAGCTTAAACACTTTTGGGAATTCAGCAGATTCGGCCCACTCTATCGCTTTATTTTTATCATAGAACAGATAGGAAGGAACGACAGGCGCCCCAATTGCCTCCAGCAGATACGTTTGCCCGACTTTGTCATCGAAATGCCATCCGGTATGAAAATCGGGAAATACTTTTTTCCCGGCCGTTTGCAGGGAATAAATCAGCTGTTTGGCAAAAAGGATATCTTTGCAGTTGGTTTGATGAAAGTGCCACATAACGATGTCACAGTCTGCAACGTCATCGATAATCGACGTACTGTAGCAGTCAACAAGTTTATACGGGATGCTGTTTTTCTCACAGTACTCTATCCAGTGGCCGCTGAATCCGTCTTTTCTGTGGTGAATGGCAATTTTCATAATTCTGAATTTCTAAAAATGCTATGCTTTTCACATGCCCATGATGCGATCAGCTAAAATAGTGTAATTTTAGTCTGCTTTGTACTTTAGTACTTGTTAATCTGATAATTTAAATCCTGTTCCATGAACGTATCAGATTTCTGATTGAACATCATATCCACCATCCAGTCCTGCTCATAAAATTTGCCTTCAATCCAGTTCATATTTTCGTCCCAGTAACCGGTGCAATCCTCTGTCATGTCGCAAAAACCATAGCTCAGCTCCGCAATCAGGTATTCACCATCACGTTGTACGTAGTCGAAAGCAACTGCCTGCAGCTTCAGTTTTTTAGCTAATTCCTGTGAAATTTTTACAACTTCCTCTGAAAAGTATTTTTTTTCATATCGTTTAAACCCACTGCCCGACGCCCGGAAATCACCTACACGTACGTCTCTTCGCACTGCAAATGCCTTGCCGTCCACCACGTTGATCCGCGTGTCGTGATCGTTATCTGGGATAAAGTCCTGAAAATAGACATAGCCCTTTTCCGGTCCGACAATTTTTGAAAATTCCGTAGAATAACCCAGGCGAATAACTCCTTTGATTACATTTTTCAAACCGGTTTTCCCATGCCTGAAAAGACGCAAACGTTCTTTCAGGTTCGACGGTGCATCGTACTGGCTGAAGCCCGGCCCAAACGCCTGCCTTACAATTTTTCTGGCCTGGCTCTTGTTTTTTACCAGACGGACGTGATCGGATCCCGAACCCCTTCTCAGTTTAAAAACTTTTGGAAAGGTAGCACCATCAATCCAGTCCATTGCTTTTTCTTTCTCATAAAAAACATATGTGGGTACAAGGGGCGCACCTACCGCTTCAAGAAGATATTTTTGGCCCACCTTATCATCGAAGTGCCAGCAGGTGTGAAAATCCGGGAACACGTTTTTACCGGCTGTCTCTAATGCATACATCAGCTGCTTGGCAAATAGTACGTCTTTAGAATTGGCCTGGTGAAAGTGCCACATCAGCGCGTCGCAATCCTCAAGCTGCTTCACGATATCTGAATCGTAACAGTTAACGATCCGGTGTGGAATGTTGTTCATCTCGCAGTAGTGAACCCATCGCTGGCTAAAGCTGTCGTGTCTTGGGTGTATGGCAATTTTCATGTTGATAGTGTTCTAATTAAGACGTCTCTGTGTGCTTCACACCTGGCTAAATTCAGGAGCAGCCTCTTTTTCTTTCTTGATAGCATAGATGGCGCAAGATTCCTGTTTCTTAGTGCGTGCAGCAAGCGGTTAGAATGAGGTTCGACAAAGCTGCTGTACATTCGGTAGGATCTTTTGCAATAGTTTTCAAATTCTTCTTCCAGCCGTTCGTCATCGCCAATGATTTCATTCAAACGCTCCATTTTCAATGAAAACGACTGCAGTTCTTCCTGGCTCATTTTTCTTAAGCCCGGAGTGGAGTGATTCTGAATGTAGGGATGATACACAACTTCAAGCTTATGTTTAGATATCAGCAGTTTCGCAATCAATCCCTCGTTCCAGGGTGTTAGACCGGATTTTTGCTTCCCGGCCCGGTCAAATAGAAAGTTCCCGAGGCTGTAGCAAATCGGCACACCATTGTACTCTTCATAGCCGCACGGGCAATGGGTATGGTGAGAGATGACGGCCGATGCACCTGCATCTGCAAAGAATCGATAGGTTTTCTTCATCCTGGGGCTGGGCAATTCATAGTGCTCATGGCCGCCATGCACGATCATAATCACGTGATCCGCATGGTTCCGGCACTCCCTGATGGAATTGAAATTCTGCACGGGATCCATGCCATACCCGCCGGGTGTCCCATTTTGCGTGGTGCCAAATTCATTTTCTGCAATGTTGAGGATGGCTATCCTTATGCCGTTTATCTCACACGTGTAAGGCCTGGACGCTTCTTCAAAATTTTCTCCCGCGCCCACGGTTTCCAGCCCGCTTTTTCTGCACTCGTTTATTGTGGAGCGAAGCCCTTCTTCACCATAGTCCATGATATGATTGTTGGACAGGGTTACCAGATCGAATCCCGCCTTTTTCAACGCGGGCAGTAAATCCGAAGAGCTTTTCAGGCTGGGCCCGGTTTTTGGTATCGGAGTTCCGCCGTCTATAACCGGTGATTCCAGGTTCGTAACGGCGAGGTCGCTGTCATCTATTATTGAAGCAAATTCTCCGAACAGACTATTGATATCCCCCTTTACGGCAAGATCCGTAACCCGTCCGCCGCCCAAATGGGTATCACCCGTAATTACCAGTGTTGCCGGATTGATATCTCTCTTATCCATTACCTGTTTCGCCTTTGCATCGATGCACATTTCATTCCTGTTCAAATCAATCTGCCCCCTGCCAGGTACACCTTACAGAAGCTGTTTCGACAATGAACGTTAACTCAATGCATTCTTATTTACAACTATCCCGGCGCCAATTAACAAATTCTAAAGCAGAAAGTGTAAGCCTTTCCAAGCTTCTTATTCCAATTCGAAATTATGCCTGAGTGGGCCGAGTTTTTTCATTGCAATTTTTATGGTTTCCGGTTTTAACTCATCTTTGTATCCGCCAACTTTCCCTTTCCTTGTAAATTCGCCTTTGTATCTCTCTTTAGGCCCCATCCCATACTCCTCATTGAATTTCCTGCCCATCTTTTTGATGGAATTGAACGAGGATAATTTTACGCTTTTCTCGATTGATGACTCATCAATATTGTTGCAGCCCATGTAGCGGAGAACATGCCCAAGAGTTTCTCCCGTATTGCGCTGAAGCTCTTCGTAGGTTACATGCAATACCCTGCTTTGGGATTCATACGATTTGTAATGGTGCAGCCAAACCGGGAGATGAAACAGTACGTAAGAATTGATCTCATTGTGCGGATACTCTCTCGAGTGATTTTCCGGCCTGTTTGTGATATAAAAGTGATAAGCAGAAACAAGCACATCCAGTGGATTTCTGCTTATGTAAATTACGTCTTTAAATAGTTTGTACTTCTCCTTATGATGCTGATGTGTACGTATTAAATCCGGGTAGCCGGCGGGAGTACCCTTAATTTCAGATGTTTTTATGTGAAGTGCGCCAATCTCGTCCGGTTGAATCTTACCATTCAACTCAGAATATGTAAGTGTCTTTTCTGCGCCGTTATTTTTTATGTTAAAATAGTTGAATATAAGGAATCTCAGCCAGGTATTTCCGCTTTTAGAGTGGCCGGCGAACAGTACTGGAGCAGCGTTCCTCATAGATATTTTTTCAAGCATATTCTTTTCAGCTTCTGTGAGCTTATTCTCTCTCTCTTTCAATGCGCTGAGTTTCCTGTATTGTTTATATTTGAAGATCACAGCATTAGGAACAATTTTTTTTATCTGTTTTTTCATCTTAAATAAATGATTTATGGAACTGAAAATCACAGGCGACTACTTTAAAAGTAATAAGGCTGCTTGCGCCGTAATCTGCAACCAGTGAATGACCCGACATAAAAGACTAAAATCTTTGCAAAATGTAATAAGTAAAAACTGAACCGTCGGATCAAATTAAATTATTCCAAATCGAGCCCCAAAATAATTTTTATTGCCATTAAAGGTTTTTATCTATGTTATATATTAATAAATACTTTGAAGCTACCTTTCTCATCAACAAGCCTGTGAGCAAGCCTAAAATATTGGTCAATTATTGTAGCCTGTCGCCCTGTTTTACAAATGGGTCATCTTCGAATACATTGGTCAAGATATTGGTAGAGTTATGATTGGCAAAAATGGCGAAATACATAAGAGTAACGCCGGAGATCATAGATTTTTCACTGCACGAATTATTGGTGTACCTACGATGCTATTTACAATTAAAGGAGTACACAAAAATTTCATGGAAAAACATGAAATCCCTTACAGTTATCGTGGTATTGATAAGTTAATACAAGTTATTAAATCCATAGAATCTAAATAAATACCAATAACAAAAAGGGAAAAATGCATAAACACATGTCAGCATACAAATAAAGGCCTCATATCCAGGTTAGTAGCAACTCCAATTCCCTACGGGATCACAACGCGATTACATGGGTGCCAACCGAAAGCGCAAATTATGCAAACTCCGGCAAGTGTGGCATATATCCGTAAGGTTTCGATCCGCATCCAAGCACCTTGTACCCTTTGCCACTTCCGTGTACCGCTGCGATCAGGCTCCTTTTTCGCAATTCCCCACTAATACCCCACGCAGATGCTACACATTCGCAGGGGTTAAGGATGTGCCGGCTCTTTGTATGGCGTTAACTCTTTGATGCAACAGGAGCATGTTGTAGAACGTGGTCCGCAACCATTCCGGAGCTTGCTAAAACATTAGATGTAAGAGGTCGCACCATCATCAGCCGGGTTGTGCGCATTGATGCTGTGCCTTTCAGCGGAAAGAAGTCGAAGCCAATTCACCCAACTGCTCCGACGTCATAAACTCCACATCGGGCCAGGTCTCAACTACTCTGCAAAGCAGCTTATCAAGCATCTTAAGGTTGCTCTCCCTGTTATCTGGGTTTATGTATCCGATAAAGTTAACGCGATGGGAGGCGATGATCGCCGGTTTTCGCCAGGTAAAGGCAGTTTTGATCTCTTTCAAACAGCTATCCACCCAGTCTTTACCGGGCTCAGCGCTGGGCTCAAACGTACAGTTCCGCACAAGGTAGGTTTGCCCGAGGCTGTTTTTTTCGCCAAGATGATGTCGAACCAGCTTATTCGATTTATTTCCAATTACCGGCGAACGCTGAACGGTACCTCCCTGAAGATAGCGGACCCCTCCTTCAGCGTATGCTTTCTCAATTTCGCCGTTCCAGGTATAATTTGGCGCAATTGCGGACGTTGAACTGTACCCAAAGGTTTCTTCAAATTGCCTGAGTCCTTCTTTGATTGACTGCAGCGTGAAATCCCGGTCCTGTTCCGTATCCCACTCGTAGGCGGCCATGTAGCTCTTTCTGTTCTCTGTTGAAACGCTGCCGCAAACGGCAAAGAGCCGTTTATCAAACAGTTTGGCTGTCTCTGAGTCCCTATCCTGAAGCCCTTTCATCCAGCGATGAACGTGCAGATGCTCGCGTCCGTGAAACTGGGGATGAAACAGCTTTTCGTGCATCCCCTTTTCCCATAACTGAAAAGCGTTTTTATGCTGCGGGTACCGCTTCAGCGTTTCGCAGAAATGCTCAAGATGAAACTCCCGAAACCGATCCTCTTCAATTTTCTCAAAATCGGGATTGCCCATGATAGTGTTCGCTGTGATGACAGGGCGGCTACCCGACCGGTTCTCAATTTTACTAAGAGTCTCGAATAGCCTTTCCAGGTCTTCCTCCGATGCCAGCGCGTCATTCCGAAGATAGTGGTCACCTGCCACGTCGATGCCCCATTTTTTTAATTCGCCCAGAAGGTTTTTCTCCGGCAGCCGTATGGCACCCCAGTCGTCAGATTCAATGACAACAATTTTTCTGGAACTTCTCCAGCCACGAACATTTATAGCGTGCCCGCGCACTTTTTGTTTTAAATTTTGAAACATCTCGATATAAATTCAAGAGTATTTTAAATGCTGAAACGCCTATTCAACTTGCGTTTTTATAATGATAAGTTTAAAATTAAGATATATGTTTTGATAACTTTTTAAATCTCAATAAATCAAATTATTTAATCAATACTTTTTCTAATTTAATCTCTGTTCCATCATTTCATCAAAAAGCTTCTCCCAGATTTTGCCCACATTATCAATCTTAAACCTTTCTGCATTTCGAAGTGCTGCAGTTTTAGCCAATTCCAATTGGCCATGGTTGTTCAATAAATCTATAGTTTGCCTAGCCATAGCTTCGACGTCAAAAGGCTTAATTAAAAAGGCATCTTTTCCGTCATTTACAATCCAATCAAGAGCATCATAGCTTTTGTATGCCAAAACCGGACATCCATAGCTCTGGGCTTCCAGAATGGTATTCGGAAATCCCTCGTAGGCCGATGGCATCATAAATACGGAAGCTCTTCTGTAATAGTCTTCCGGTTGCTGAAAACCTGTCAAAGTAACCCTTTCTATGTTCTGGCTCTCAATTTGCTTTTCAATATCCTTCATGAAAGGGCCATCTCCCACAATAATAAATTTCCAGTCTGTCAGCTTATCCATACACCTGCTCCAAAATGGGATCAGGAGATCAGACCGTTTTTGATCGTCATTTAACCGGCCAACATGCAATATTATTTTTTCTTTTTTGCCGGGTTCAGACTGCACATCAGGTATACTATTCGGAATGGCAAAGACTTTCTCCTGCATGAAATCCCCAACAAAGTACTTAAGCTCCTTGTTGTTTGGCGGGGCAAGTAAAATATAGCGATCGTGGTTGCTCAGAATATGTTTCAGTGACTTTCGATGCAGGTACTTGTGCCTTCCCAAAGCGATTTTTCTTCCTAAAGCATTATTAAACATGGGAAATATCGGTGCGGGAAGTAGTTTTTTCATCGCCGCCTCCAAATTGTTCACTACACTGAATAAAGAATTTCTCAAACAGCCGATTAACTTAAAGTTATACTTACTTTTTATTTCCCCAAGACGTTCTGTCAAGGGATAATCATACGGCATTTGATTAATCACAAAATCTGCCCCAAAAGCTGCACAAACCTCCTCTAAATAATCCATGTTCTGGCTATTATCTACACCACCCTTCTCCCGGCTACTGAAAAGTTTTCCATACTTATTGTTAATATGCCCATCCACTTCGAATGAAAAATAAGCAACCTTGTGCCCTTTTTCAGTGAAATATTTGCCCAGTTTAAATGTCGTTCTCTGTACACCACCCGCATTTGGATTAAAGGCGGGGGTTAAAACAAAAAGTATTTTATAATTCATATCCATAATTCTTTTAATAAAACTTTCAACATATATTTTAATGAAAAAGTGTTTTACCTTTTA
>PWLN01000195.1 GCA_003559375.1 Balneolaceae bacterium
ACGCATTAGACTTCCGAAGTCTTACGGAGCATCAAAAGGAACCTTCATCGGTTGACATATTGAAGATTTAAAAAAATTTGAAAGACTTCGGAAGTCTTTTTGGTCTTATGCGTAATTTGGGATTAATGAAATCCAGAAAACTGTTTTGATTATTTAAATTCATGAAATATTAATCCTTTTTGTAACAATAAATGAAATAGGTATCGTTATGCTGTTAATACTTTGTTAAAAGTATAAATAGTGATATTTTTAAATCCTTTGCAACCAATTGAATAAACAAATTTATGCTCTACGGAATTATCATATCATTCATCACATTAATCTGCATTTTGTTGATTATAGTTGTTCTTCTGCAACCCGGACAAAAGGAGGGGCTTTCAGGGGGGCTTGCAGCCGGTATGGCCGGTGGATCATCGATGGGAGCACGGCGAACTGCAGACCTTTTATCCAAAACAACATCCATACTTGCCGCGCTTTTCCTGGCACTGAGCGTGTTGGCCAATTTTGCAATAGACCGCAGCGGTGCCACTGAGAGTACTATTCAGCAAAGCGGTTTTGGAGGAGACATTCCTTTTGAGCAGTCAGATTTTACAGCGCCATCACAAACTCAGACAGCTGTACCGCAACAGGATGATTTTCAGATCGATGAATGATTTCCAATCGCGGTGAAATGATACTTTAGTCGCGGTTTGGAATTAAATCCATGGGCTTTGATTGCTTGCCGTGGCGATTTTGGCTGCATCGATAGCGATTACCAGTTCTTCATTAGTTGGAATTACATACAGATCAACTATTGATGAGTCTGCACTGATCTTTTCGATCTTGCCAGGTGTAATATTAAGATTTTTTTCCTGATCCATCACAACTCCCATACTTTCCATCTCTTCAACTGATTTTTTTCGGATAAGTGGCGAATTTTCACCTATACCGGCTGTGAACAAAATAGCATCACATCCGTTCATTACTGCCATGTATGATCCGATGTATTTTTTTATGTTGTAACAAAATACATCAATAGCCTGCTGGCAGCGCCGGTCACCGTTTTTCGCTTCAGAAATAAGGTCGCGCATATCTGCGGCATAACCACTCAGGCCAAGCAGGCCGCTGTGCCTGTTCAGCATAGCATGAAGCGCATTCAGTGACAGCTCCTCTTTTTCCATAATATAGAATAAAATGGAAGGATCCAGGTCGCCGCTGCGGGTACCCATTACCAGTCCCGAAAGTGGGGTAAAACCCATTGAGGTATCAACCGATTCACCGCCTTTGATTGCAGCGATGGAGGCACCATTGCCCAAATGGCAGGTAACAACTTTTATCTGGCTTTTCGGTTTTTCATTCAGCTTATAATATTGCCGGCTCACATAATAGTGTGATGTGCCGTGAAAACCATATTTTCTGATTTTATGACGCCGGTAAAGCCTGTTCGGAATACCATAAAGATAAGCGTATGGCGGCAATGAATGATGAAAAGCAGTGTCAAAAACGGCAACATGAGGTATATCCGGTAAACGTTCCTGAGCTGCTTCTATTCCCTTCAGATTGGGGGGGTTATGCAGTGGAGCCAAATCAAATGCCTGTTCAATAGCTTCTTTTACGACATCATCAATAAGCACAGAATCCTTAAACATTTCACCTCCATGAACTACACGGTGGCCAACCGCTTTAATATCATCAGGTGAATTAATAATTTTGTTTTCAGAGCTAAGCAAGAAATTCATGATTTCCTGCAATGCCTCAGCGTGATTCAGAATCACTTTTGACTCTTTCCGGGCACTTTCATTTCCGGGCTGATGTTTGATAATCGAAGTTACAGCACCAATCCTTTCAACAATACCGCTGCATATTTCGGCTTCGCCCTCTGTTTCTATCAGATTATACTTTACAGACGAGCTACCGCAATTGATGACAAGAACAATCATTCTATATGTACTCTATCTCTTTAATGTTCAAATATTACCAAAATTAGTGAATGCAGAACTGAGATACGAACAGGGAAAACCTGATTTTTGGAATGTGTAAAAAAAGGATGTCCTTTAATCGCCGACTAAAGAACATCCGGTATTCAGTTTCAGGGATAATCAGGGATTATTACTCAAATGATTTTACGGCTTCATCAACCGATTTGAAGTGCTTGAAGACTGTGATAAGTTTAGTTACAATCAACAAGCTCTCGATTTTGTTATCAGCCCGGCAGATTCGAAGATCTCCCCCCGCTTTTCTCATTGTGGTAAGGCCCCCAATCAGTAAACCGAGACCAGATGAATTCATAAACTTCACTTTGCCCAAATCCACAACAACATTAATTTTCCCATCATTGATCAAAGAATGAAGCAGATTGCTGAAGTCTTCAGACTTTGGCCCGCCCATCACATTACCTTTTAGCTCGATGATTACACACCCATATTTTTCTGATACATTCGTCTTCATTATAAACCCCTTTAAATTTTAATATTCTTTATCAGGTTAAAGAAAAGAATATTTTTTAATAATTGTAATAAATAATTTTGAATTTATAAGCATTATTTTACATTATTAAAATCAAATTTTTTGGCTGGTTAGTTTAGTAGCTTAAGATTTATCTAATTGAATATATTTTAATTAGTGAACTAAAAGCTGCAAATCTTAAGGTGAAGGTTCAAAATAAATAATCAGGGAGCGGCAGTATGGTGCAGTAGATTGCCGGTATTTTTCTAATTAATTATTGCTTAAAGATTGAACTGGCTTGTGTAGAATGCCGGTGGAAATTTGATCTTATCCTGAAGGAGAGTATCATCAAACTCAATTACCAAGTTGAATGATTAGGATATTTTATCTCACAATTGCACCCTTACTTCTAATATTTTCTTTGCAGTCAATATACGCCCAAACTGCATCGTATCAGTTTGAAAGAATTACTCCTGCAGACGGACTTGCATCAACAACTGTTGTGGATATCACTCAGGATACGTTTGGCTTTATCTGGATTGGTTCACAGGATGGTGTGAGCAGATATAATGGAAGAACATTTAAACACTTTCGCCCGAATCCAAATGACTCGCTCGCCATTTCGAGCCTTGATGCTGAATATGTTGCCGCAGATCATAAGGGAGGAATCTGGGTTACCATTACAGACCAGGGGCTGGATTATTATGATCCGGAAATTGAGGGATTCCGGCGATACCGGCAAGAACATGGTTTGCCGGCCGACCAGCGGTTTATTGAAGTAAGTGTTGATGATCTCGGAACAGTTTGGGCTGCAACCGATAGTTCGGTTTATCGCCTCAATGCGGTGAATGACCGCTTTGAACGCGATGAAGGTCAGCGTGAGGGTATGGTACTTCGGCTTCAGGCCTATGAAGACGGAGAACTCTTGTTTTTTATTCATACAGGTGCCGATCCTTTAATTGGTCGGCGTAACAGTTCAGGTGAATACAGCTATGAACCTGTACCCAGAAGGCTTAACCCGAGCGGCAACCATCCCTACCGAATGCATATCTTAAAAGATGATCGGGACAATGAATGGCTGATTAACCAGGATGTGATTGCAAAAAAAGCAGCGGGTAACAGCAATTGGCAGACGATAAACATTCAGAACAGACAGTGCATTAATAATCTGAGGGAAGCAGTGCTGCATGGAACCGATTATCTATGGGTTATGTCTACAGAATCTATATGCCGCGTTGACCTTTCGAATGGCTCTGTTTCAATATTTCGACACGATCCTAATAATCCCGCCAGCATTTTGCCTATACGCTCAGGGGCAGAAAGCCGAATCTTTATTGACCGGCAGGGCATTTTATGGTCTGCACACTTTGCATCTGGCATAAGCCGTGTTGATTTGTATAGCGGTGGATTTCAGCTCTATAATATTGCAAACCGGCTGCCCGCAAACGAAGTCATTTCAGTTTTTGAAGCCTCTGATGGTACATTCTGGGTTGGAACAAGAATTTTAGGGAACAGCCTGGTAAGGTTTAACCGCAATGGTACGGTAAACACAAGATACGGTACCAATTTGTTTGATTCACCGCGGGGGCGTACAACAGGTACACAGCTCAGTCATCCGCATGTTTTTTCTATAGCACAAACACGTGATGGTTCAATTTGGGCTGCAACAGCAAGTACTACTCCGATATTTGGTGGCTTGAACAGAATCAGGCCGGGCAGTGGTACCATAACCCGCTTTAAACACGATCCGGATGATTCTTCCGGTATGCCAAATAACAATATACAGACACTTGCAGTAGACGGGAGCAACAGGGTATGGTTTCTGTCTTCAAGTGAGAGAATACACTGGATAAATGAATCAAATGAAAGAATCACAAGCGTAGAATTGCCAGAAACTGAATTTAACAGACTATTTACATCACAATTTATGTATGCTGATCGAACAGGTGATATCTGGTTCACGAAGTCTGGGAGAGTAGGATTATTCAGGATTAAACACAATGAAGCGGAAATTGACCATTTTGTATTACGACACTCCAATGGTAACCAGGTTGGTGAAATAAATCATATTCATCATGATGACAATGACATTTACTGGGTGGCAACAAAATTTGGCTTTGGAACTTTTAATCCGGATACAAAACAGGTTTTATCATGGTACGATCAAACGAATGTGAGTTTACCCACAAATGAAATCACCGCAATTCAGTCTGACAATGATGAGATGATATGGCTGGCTACCATAGATGGAATTGTGATGTTTGATTCGCAATCGCAAAAAACAACTCATTTCAGATACGACAGAGGGCTTCAGGGTAATATTTTCAGCTCTACCGTGAGCTTCAGGGGAAATTCCGGTAATCTCTATTTTGGCGGGGCAGGAGGGCTAAATGTATTCAATCCAAGAGGCATTTCAATCAATCCATATCCGCCAGATATTACATTCTCCGGTTTATACCTGGATGGCGTTGAAGTAATTCCGGGAGAAAATTCTCCTATTGATCGGTCTCTTCTTTTTGCCGACAAAATTACGATAGATCCGGATATAACAACTATAACGATTGAATTTGCAGCACATCATTTTGCCAATCCGGAAAGGAACGAATACAGGTATATGCTACAGGGTTTTGATTCAGACTGGAGATATGGCGGCACTACTGGAAGTGCTACATATACAAACCTACCGCCAGGGAATTACATATTTCGTTTGATGGCTAGCAACCGGGATGGTGTGTGGAGTGATGGCAATGCACAGATTCGGATTATTACAGTACTTCCACCATGGTGGCGAACCTGGTGGGCCTATACCATTTATTTCATAATATTTATAATAGGTGTGATTATTGTTGACCGTGTGCAAAGACGCAGGCTAATCCAGCGTGAGCGAGAAAAAACCAGGGAGCGGGAGCTTGAGCAGGCACGAGAAATCGAAAAAGCTTACCGTGAACTTGAAACGGCACATGAAAGTCTTGAAAAAGCTCACGAAAACCTGAAAATCACACAAGAGCAGCTTGTTCAACAGGAAAAACTGGCTTCACTTGGTCAGCTTACAGCCGGGATAGCCCATGAGATCAAAAACCCGTTAAATTTTGTTAACAATTTTTCCGAAGTAAGTGTAGAGCTGGTCCATGAAGCTCGTGAGGAAATTAAATCTGTAGGGGCAGTTCATGAACTGCCTCTACAGGATTATATGGATATCCTCAACGACATCGAAGCCAACCTGCGCAAAATCCACGAACACGGCTCAAGAGCAGATAATATCGTAAAATCAATGCTGATGCACAGCCGTGGCGGAGCCGGGGAAATACAAAAGGCCAATCTTAATGATTTGTTGAAAGAATCAGTGAATCTTGCATTTCATGGTATGAAAGCTTCCGGAAACCAGATTGATGTTGATATCAGTTATGAATTTGACGAAGATGTCAGGGATATTGCCATGATTAGAGAAGAGATGAGTCGTGTTATTATCAATCTCTGCAATAATGCATTTGATGCAATGAGAGACAAGGTGGTGAATGCAGTGAATGATAATGGCCAAAAAGATTATCAACCAAAATTGATGATTCGAACACGGCAAAAAAGAGACCAGGTTCTCTTTGAGATAGAAGATAATGGACCTGGTATTCCGCCAGACATTAAAAACAAAATACTACAGCCATTCTTTACTACCAAAAAAGGCACTCAGGGTACCGGCCTTGGCCTCAGTATCACGAACGACATTATTAAAATGCACAGGGGATCACTTCAGATTTTATCACAAAACGGAAAAACCGTGTTTTCGATACAGCTCCCCGAAAATCTTGAAGAATTAAAAGGAATAAGCGGATCCTGATTTTCAGATTCAATCTTTCAGCTATCCTTACGTTATCAAAAAGATTTGAAAAGATGGCATTATTCTTGCCATAATGAAGTTTTATACAGAACGCAACGGTTTGTTGAACACTGCCTCATTTAACCGTAAATTATACAGCTTAACAAAAATCGTTTTTTTATTACATGTTAGATCAAATTTCAAAGATCCTCACAAAAATCTTCGGGACTAAAAGCTCCCGAGATCTCAAAAAGTTATGGCCTATTGTAGATGAGATAAAAAGTTTTGAAGAAGAGATAAAAGGCCTCTCTGATGAAGAACTCAAACAGAGAACTGTTAAATTCAAAGAACTTATTAAAGAGCGTACAAGCGATGTTTCAAATCAGATCGATGAAATAAAAGAAAAAATGGATTCATACGATGAATCCATTACTCTGGAAGAAAGAAGAGAATTCTCTGAACGATTACAGGAACTTGAACAGCAATGGCTCGATATTCTTGAAGACACCCTCGAAGAAATATTGCCTGAAGCCTATGCGGTGCTCAAAGATACATGCCGCCGTTTTACTGGCAAGAAGTGGAAAGTAGCCGGTAATGAGATTATTTGGGAGATGATTCCATATGACGTGCAGCTTGTTGGGGCGGTAGCCATGCACAACAGCAGTATCGCCGAGATGAAGACGGGTGAAGGTAAAACACTTGCAGCCATCTTTCCTGCCTACTTAAATGCGCTGGCCGGGCGGGGTGTTCATGTGGTAACGGTAAACACCTATCTCGCTCAACGCGATGCCGAATGGAATGAACCTATATACAATTTTCACGGCCTCACTGTAGACTGCATCGACAGATACAGTCCGAATACGGATCTTCGAAGAAAAGCTTACAGGGCCGATATCACCTATGGCACCAACAATGAATTTGGCTTTGATTACCTTCGCGATAATATGGTGATTGAAGAAGAACAGCTTGTTCAGCGTGAGCATCACTTCGCCATCATCGATGAAGTGGATTCAATTTTGATTGATGAAGCCAGAACCCCGCTCATTATTTCGGGTCCGGTACCACAAGCTACCGGCCAACAAAAATTTGAGGAGATGAAGCCCAGAATCGAGGCTCTCGTAACGGCTCAGAAAAATCTGGTTGCATCACTGGTAAATGAAGCAGAGAAACTTTATGAGCAAGAAAATTTTGAAGATGCAGGCCTTGCTCTCTTCAGGGCTGAAAGAGGATTTCCGAAAAACGGGAAGTTCCGCAAATTGATGCAGGAAGCACATTTTCAGCGCCTTGTTCAACAAACAGAGAGCTTATATCTTGCTGATAATGCCAAGCGCATGCCTTTTGTGGATGAATATCTCTATTACGCGGTGGATATGAAACAAAAAACCATCGAAATGACGGAGAAAGGACGCGATTTTATCACAACCGAAAAAGAAGGGGATCAGTTTTTTGTTATACCGGATCTCGGAACCGAAACCTCGGTTATCGAAGAAGAAATCGAAAAGATCCGAAAAGAACGCATTTCAGAAATTGAAGATAATGCCGAGTTCAGTGACGACTATAAAAACAAAAAAATCGATGAGATTCGTGAAGAAGTAAAACAAGAACGCGAAAAACGCTTTAATGAACTCCATCGTTTGTTTGCCGAACGGGGTGACCGTATCCACACTGTAAACCAACTATTAAAAGCCTATACTCTTTTTGAAAGAGAGGAGGAGTATATTGTTCAGGATGGCAAGGTACAAATAGTGGATGAACATACCGGCAGGGTACTTTCCGGAAGGAGATATTCAGATGGCCTGCACCAGGCCATAGAGGCAAAAGAAAATGTAAAAATTGAAGCAGCTACACAAACGTATGCCACCATTACGCTTCAGAATTATTTCCGGATGTACCATAAACTATCGGGTATGACCGGAACCGCTGCAACTGAAGAAGGCGAATTTAATGAAATCTACAGCCTCGACGTAACAGTGATTCCAACCAACAGGCCTATTATCCGGGATGACAAAGAAGACCTGATTTTCCGAACAAAGAGGGAGAAATTCAAAGCTACAATTAATAAAATTCGGGAGTATCACGAAAAAGGGCAGCCGGTTCTTGTAGGTACTACCAGTGTAGATATTTCGGAAACCATCAGCCGCATGCTCCAACGTGCAAAAATTCCGCACAATGTATTGAATGCAAAACAGCACGCACGCGAAAGTGAGATTGTGGCGCAGGCTGGCCAGCCAGGTGCGGTTACCGTAGCCACGAATATGGCAGGACGCGGTACGGATATCAAACTATCCCCTGGAGTGAAAGAAAAAGGGGGGCTGGCTATTCTTGGTACAGCAAGGCATGAATCACGCCGGATCGACCTTCAGCTTCGCGGGCGTGCAGGACGCCAGGGTGATCCCGGTGAAACTCAGTTTTTTGTGTCACTCGAAGATGAACTGATGACACTTTTTGGCGGAACCGACCGGATAGCTAATATTATGGATAAGCTGAATTTTGCTGAGGGCGAGGTGATTCAGCATCCGTGGGTTACAAAATCACTGGAGAGGGCCCAGAAAAAAGTTGAACAAAATAACTTCAGTATCCGAAAGCGCCAGCTTGAATTCGATGATGTACTCAATAATCAGCGGAAAGTGGTTTACTCCCGCAGAAAGCATGCACTTAAAGGTGACCAGCTTCAGAGCGATATCTTCGATATGCTTGAAGACCTGTCTGAGTCTATTGTGTATCAATATTTTCCCGAAGGTGAGTTTGAGAAACTGCGCGATGAAGTTTTACGTCTCCTTGCAGTAGAAATTGAATTAAACCGCGACCAATGGGCACTTTGGGGTGAAGATGGGCTTGTTGACCATATCATCGAAAGGGCGTATGAAGTATACCGTAAAAAGGAGAACCTCATTGCAGATCCGCTCTACAGGGTGATTCAGCAGATTGAACAATCAGAAGCTGAACGAAAACCAACCAAGATACAGGTGATATTTTCTGATGGCTTGAGACGCATGCGGGTTGTAGTGGATGTTGAAAAAGCTTTAAAAAACAAGGGAAGGGAAGTAGCCCGTGCCCTCGAAAGGACTGCTATTCTATCTACGATAGATAATAAATGGATGGAACATCTAAGGGAACTCGATACCGTGAAAGAGGGAATAGGGCTCAGATCATTTGGTCAGAAAGATCCTCTGCTTGAATACAAACGGGAAGCGTTTGAGATGTTCAAAACTCTTATTGATGAAATTAACCGGGAAACCATTTCATTAATGTGGAAAGCAATACCTGAAGTTCAGGCAGATCCCGGCAGATTGCAACAGGCACAGAGGGCACAGAGTAAATACGATATGGAGAAGGCACGAACCCAGCATGCCGATTCCACAAATATGGGCTTCAGGGGAAATCAGCAGCCCGATGGCCCGCGCCCACAGGCACCCGGAGAAAAACG
>PWLN01000325.1 GCA_003559375.1 Balneolaceae bacterium
AGTTGAGGGATGAATTTTGGCAAAATGTCCGGGTACCGGGCGATAAAAACTATTATAACAAGTATCTCGAATTTGCATACCGTGTGGCCGACTATTTCGAGCTTGCAGAGCTGATGGCTATCGATGCCCTCGATAGAAACGAATCCTGTGGTTGCCACCTGAGAGATGAATATCAGACAGAAGAAGGTGAAGCGGTAAGGAATGATAAAGATTACTCTTTTGTATCAGCATGGGAGTATCTTGGAGTGAATGGCAAACTCGATACCAAACTACATAAAGAAACACTGAACTTTGAATTCGTGGAATTGAAACAACGAAGTTATAAATAAGAAGAGATTTTATGAGTGAAATGACGATAAACCTGAAAGTATGGCGGCAAAAAAACACCAATGACCCGGGCCACTTCGAGGATTACAAGCTTGGTGGTGTAAATGAGCACATGTCTTTCCTTGAAATGCTTGACGTTCTGAATGAGGACCTTATAAAAAAAGGTGAAGATCCTGTTGAGTTCGATTACGATTGCCGTGAAGGAATTTGCGGCTCATGTAACCTGGTAATCAATGGAAAAGCCCATGGGCCCAAGCATAAAACAGCGGCTTGCCAGCTTCATATGAGAACGTACAGTGATGGCGATACCATTGTGATAGAGCCACCACGAGCAGCGGCATTCCCGGTTATTAAAGATCTGGTGGTAGACAGGTCGGCATTTGACCGGATCATTGAAGCCGGAGGATACATCTCAGTAAAAACCGGAGCGGCTCCTGAAGCAAATCTGATACCTGTTGAGCAGGAAGTTTCGAATCAAGCTTTTGATTATGCAACCTGTATTGGGTGTGGAGCCTGCGTGGCAGCCTGCCCGAATTCCTCCGCATCTTTGTTTACTGCTGCAAAAATATCTCATTTGAACAGATTGCCCCAAGGCAAACCTGAAAGAGACAAGCGTACCATTGCAATGGTAAGTCAAATGGAGAAAGAAGGATTTGGAGATTGCTCCAACTACGCCGAGTGCGAGGCGGTTTGTCCGGTGGGTATAAGTATCTCAGCAATTGCAGAAATGCGAAGAGACTATTTAAAAGCTATTTTCTGATTTACATCAGCTATACAGCTTGAAATAAGTTGTTAATATCTTAACTTTAAAAACCCTGACCTCAATTGAGTTCAGGGTTTTTTTATAGGCTTTTTTATTACGATTTTCAGAAACAACAGAGATAAACAGTATTAAACCCGGATTATGCAACAGAATTATAGAATCATCGTAAACAAGAATCGTTCTGCATCTTGCGATGCATTGCGTGTCAGGCGGTTCTGAACCCTATTTGTTTCAATAACGATAGTTCAATTAAAATCTGTTCTGATGCCTGATCGGGCTTAGAAGGTATGCAGGGAGAATTTCTTAACCATTATTTGAGAACCTATGAGAATCTTATTTTTAATTATTACAATAATACTCTGTATCCACCCAGCCCTTTCACAGGCACAGGAGCTGCAGATAGGTCTGGACCTTGACATTGGAGTTCCTCAAAGAGATTTCAGTGATCAGCTCGACAGGGTTGGTGTTGGTTTGGGTATTACAGGAGCATATCTGTTCCCTGATACACCGTTTATGCTTGGCCTTGATTTCGGTTTTATGAATTTTGGCAAAGATGTTAGGGAGGAGCCATTGAGCCCCACAATCCCGGATTTACGTGTGGTAGTTGAAAACCGTTACAATCTCGTTTCAGGAAATCTGATGTTCAGATTGATCCCGCAGCCTCAGGCATTCAGGCCATATGTAGAAGGTCTGTTCGGGTTTAACTATTTTTTTACTGAAACAGCTATAGTTGAGCGCGGATCTTTAAGTGGTGAAGATAAACTTCGTGACACAAATTTTGAAGATATTGCACTGAGTTACGGGTTTGGTGCAGGATTACAGCTGCGGCTTTATCAGGATAAGGTTCCCGACCGCGAGGAAACTAGTCCGGCAGCAGTCTATCTGACTCTTGCCAGCCGTTATATGCTTGGCCGAGAAGCCGAGTATCTTCAACAGGGGTCTGTTATCATTGAAAATGGAAATGTTACATATGATATAAGCCGGTCAAAAACCGACATGCTCTATTTTAAATTCGGTATCGTAATCAGTTTTTGATAGCCTTTTGGAACTGAATTTTTATTATTGAGTATGCCGGATCCCGGTGTTTATCCCGCGTTTTTTAATTGCCCGATATAAGACTATGAGTTCATACACCCTCAGTGATGCCAAAGAAGTTTTAAAGAAGTACTGGGGATACGAGTCATTCAGGAATGGCCAGGAAAAAGCCATTTCTTCGATACTTAAAGGCAGACAGACCCTTGTTTTATTCCCAACGGGAGGTGGCAAATCACTCTGCTATCAGGTTCCAGCCATGCTGTTTGATGGAATTACAATCGTTATATCACCTCTTGTAGCATTGATGCAGGATCAGGTAGATCAACTTCAAAATATTGGCATCAGAGCAACTTTTATTAACAGTACTTTGCCGCCACATGAAGTTGAACAGCGCCTGGTAAATGCAAGGAATGGAATGTACAGGCTGGTCTATATTGCACCGGAACGATTGTCAACTGAGCTGTGGAAAGCGGATCAGGATAGAATGAATATATCGCTTATAGCGGTAGATGAAGCTCATTGTATTTCAGAATGGGGTCACGATTTCAGGCCGGCTTACAGGAAAATCCGTGATGAATTGGCATCTTTACCTGATGAAACCCGCTGGATTGCCCTCACGGCTACAGCTACTCCGGAAGTAAAAAAAGATTTACTGGAAGTGTTACAGTTTAAGGATCCTGTAATCGTTATGAATGGTTTCAGGCGTGAAAACCTTCACTGGTGGGTAACACATACGGAAAGAAAAAAACAGGTTTTAAGTAATACGGTACATAAAGCGTCAAAATTGGGCAGTGGTATTGTATACTCTTCAACCAGAAAGGATTGTAATAACCTGGCAGAGTACTTTTCCGGTAAAGGAATTTCCACAAAAGCTTACCATGCCGGATTATCACCTGAACAGCGAAAGATGGTACAGAAAGAGTGGGTAACAGGAAAAATACCGCTTGTTACGGCAACAAATGCATTTGGAATGGGTATTGATAAATCGGATTGCCGGTATGTTGTACATCATACAATGCCATTTTCTCTTGAAGCTTATTACCAGGAAGCAGGCAGGGCAGGAAGGGATGGTGAAATCAGTTACCCGGTGCTGATATTCAAGGGTAGTGATGAAGCGTATTTAAAAAGCCGGATTTTAAAAAATTATCCTGAATATGAAGTGTTAATTCAGGTTTATGACGTATTGTGTGATGAACTCGGTCTTGCGGCAGGCAGCCAGCAGGAAGAACCGGAACCCGTAAATCTGGATCATCTTGTTAAACGATCCGGTCTGCCCATGGGAAAAATTCAAAATGCGATCCATCTTTTACAGCGGCTTGATGTGATTCAAACCTATGAACTCAAAGAATCCCGAGTGGGAATTCATTTCATTGTGGGTCAGGATTACCTTATGGGGTTTATTGACCGGGCAGATGATGCAAAATCAGAATTCATGGACACACTTGTGAGGCAATTCGCCCCAATGTCGTTTCGGGGGATGAATTACGTAAATGAATCGGTGATACTCGAAAAGCTGGGGGTTACTGCCAATCAGCTGAAAAAGGCACTCAGAGTATTATCAGAAAATGACCAAATCCTCAGATTTGTATGGCAAAGTAGTGATATGCTGATTCAGGTTACTGACAGCAGAATGAAAAAACTGCAAATAAATCCAACAGAAGCCTACAGTTACAGGGATATTTTACTAAAAAAACTTGGTTATATGGTTCGTTATGCCAGAACCAGGGTGTGCCGTGAGGTATTTCTCAGGAGATACTTTGGTGAAGATAAATGTGAACCATGTGGTAATTGTGATAACTGCACAGCTAAGACTGCAGATAAGAATTCTATATCTGAAAAAGATATTCGTCTTTTCAAAGAACTGCTTCGTGAGAAGGATAAATCTGCTAAAGACCTGATAGCCCTTTCAGGCTGGAAAAAAGATAAATTGAAATTAATAATTCACTATCTCCAACGAGAGAATATCATACAGATCATTGAAGGCAAGGAGACAACTTACCGGTTAAGTATGCGCTGACGCAGGGTGTCGACAGGTGTGCGCCTATTGAAATGGTATTGTTTCTCTGCCTCTATCAGTGTATCCCGCTCTGCCCGCATCATCAGGTTTATTTCATCAATCCGTTTCAATTGCCTCTCAATATTACTTTCATAGTATCGGTGCGAATTCCTGAATTCATCAGGAGTTACATTATAATGTTCATAAACCATATTACGCAGTTCTTCACGGCTCCTTCCTTGCAGGAGTAACTCATCATATTGATTGATGATTGTAAACTCAATAAACATTCTTTTATAGGTTTCTTCGGAAATGAGATCGGGTGGTACCGGGTCATCACAGGCTGCCAGAGTGGCAACAAGGAGCAGAAATATGACTGGCAGATATTTCATTATTTTGTATCAGGATTTTTTGGATTTAACGGCCTGAGCGTAATTTCATTAATCAGGAAATTGTTGGGGGTTTCAAGAATGTGAATTAATGTATCTGCAACGTCTTTGGCCTGTAACATATTGGGGTGAGTACCCGAACCGTCGGCAGTATTAAAAAACTCAGTGGCAATTGATCCGGGGAACATAGTTGTAACCTTTATGTTATCGAATCTGAGTTCTTTAAAAAGTGCTTCACTAAAACCCCTGAGTCCAAACTTGGTTGCATTGTAGCCTGAAATTTGCGGATTACCAAGCAAACCGGCAACGGATGCAATATTGAAGATATGGCAATGGTCAGAATTTATTTTCATCAGCGGAACAATTTTTCTCGTCAGGTAAAATACACCATTAAGATTGGTATTTATCATCGTATTCCAGTCATTAACTGATAATTCATCAACATTTCCAAAATAGCCAAGTCCTGCATTATTGATCAGAATGTGTGGCAAATAATCCTCTGAAAAAGTTGAGTTTACCCATTTTTCAATTTCATCAGGTATGGTGATATCCATTTCTACAGGAATAAACTTGTTGCCAATCTCCTCCTGAATCAGCTTCAATTTGTTAAGACGACGCGCTAACCCAAAAACAATGGCACCTTTCGAGACGAGTTTTTTGCTGAATTCTTTTCCAATGCCGCTGCTGGCCCCAGTTACAATTGCAATTTTATTTTCTATTCTCATATCGTTTATTCGTTTTCAGTACTTTTAAATAAGAGTACACTATTTTCCTGTAAACATGAAAACTACACAAATGAATCCAATTTATCTTGATATAGGCAACAGTTCATATAAATTGACAACAAAGAATAAGGAAAGTAATTGGAATCCCCTTTTCAAAGGTAGTATTCATGAATTTGACCGGCTTGTGGAATACCTGAATCGTTGGGGGCAATCAAAAAGACTTGTATATACATCAGTGAGGTTGGATTTTACAAAAAAGCTGGAAGCAGAATTACGGCATTTACAACTTCATCAAATTCATACAGGGTTGATTCCACCCATTTATTTGGATTATGATACACCAGATACCCTTGGTATGGACCGTTTTTTGGCCTGTTCAGGTGCAGTACGCCATGCAGAGGGCAGTAGTGTTATCGTAATTGATTCGGGGACAGCGTGTACAATTGATTATATGACCGCAAAGGGTGTTTTTAAGGGTGGTGTGATTATGCCCGGAGTGCGCACTGTGAAGAAAGCCATGCATGATTCACTCCCGGAACTGCCTGAAGTTTCTGATGTTGATACACTCCATTTTCCGGGAAAATCAACACTTGAATGTATCAATATAGGGGTGTATGGAGGTTTTTCAGCCATGATCTGTGAATTTGTTAATCGTTTTAAACGTATAGATCAGGGTGCACGGATTTATATTACCGGTGGCGATGCATCTTTGGTTCGCAGGCTGATTGGAACAGAACTATCCATAGAAGAAAGGGAATATCTCTTATTTGACGGGTTGGAAGCCTTAGTGCGGGATCTCAGTAAAACAGAATAGTCAACAAAATTACCCCGAATATCCTTTCTTATAAGCTAGTGCCCCAAGCTGTGTTCTCAGGAGGCCTTTAGCCTGGGGGAGGCAACGAACCGCTCTACCCGGAAATATCGCCCCGTGAGGGATCCCTTCAGGAAATGTCGATTTTTTTTGACCATCCCTGAATTCAACAACATTGCCGTCTGCTTTAGCTGACGGATTGAAATGCTTACCGAAATCGAACCCCGTGCGATACTCTTTGAAAATAGGAAAACCTTTGTCGAGGGATTCCTGAATGGAGTTGTTTATACAATGTGGCAAGGCATCTCACTTCGTGTTCAAAAGATGAGCTTTGATCTTAGGATAAATGGAGTTTAAACCTTCAGCCTCTCATTGATAAGCGCAATAACCATCCGAAGGGCTACCTCATTTTCTCCTCCTCGCGGAATAATAATATCAGCGTATCGCTTGCTGGGCTCTACAAATTCGAGGTGCATTGGACGTACAAACTTTTCATTTTGCTTCAAAACACCATCAAAATCCCGGCCACGTTCATTGATATCTCTTTTTAGCCTACGAAGCAGCCGCACATCATCGTCCGTATCTACAAATAATTTGATATCCATCAATTTTCTTAATTTTGGTTCCACGAAAATGAGGATTCCATCAATAAGTACAATTTCTCTTGGAGTTGCAGTAAAAGTTTTTTCTGAACGTGTATGGGCTGCAAAATCGTAGACAGGAAGCTCAACTTTATACCCGTTCTTGAGTGCATCAAGATGGCGGATCATAAGTTCGGTTTCAAGGGCTGACGGATGGTCGAAATTCTGCTTTTGCCGTTCAGTAAGTGTGAGATGGCTCAGGTCCCGGTAATAGGAGTCATGTTCAATGAGCAGAATGTTATCTTTCCCGATGCCCTGAACAATTTTATTTACTACAGTGGTCTTGCCTGATCCGCTGCCACCTGCCACTCCAATAATCAGGGGAGGATCAGTCATTACTTACCCTGTTACTGGTTTGCCTAAGGCTTCTGTCGTATTCCTGCTTGAAATCACGGATTGCACGGAATATCGCAGATGCAAGAATGGTTTGGCCATATTCACTTGCCATATAGCGAGCCTCGTTCGGGTTGGTAATGAAACCCAGTTCAACCAGCAGTGCCGGCATAGGCAGGTTCCAAAGCACCATAAACCCAGCCTGTTTTACTCCGCGAGAACGTCTCTGAGCCCTGTTTCGAAACTGGTCTTCCATCATCATGGCAATACGTTCACTGATTGCAAGATTACCCGCATTTGCAAGTTCATAGATCAGTAGCTCCTCTTCACTGAGTTGCATGGGTCCACCGCCATTTTCAAGATCAATAACGCTGTTCTCACGTTTCATAACCTCAAGTGCCGCGGCGGTTCTTGCAAGACCAAGAAAATAGATCTCAGCACCATGTGCCTGGGTATTTCTTGCCGAGTTAGCATGAATAGATATGAAAAGATCGCCATTGGCTTCTGAGGCAATTTTTCCGCGCCGAGCAAGCTCCACAAACCGGTCGTCCTTGCGGGTATAAACCACCTCTACATCCGGCATATATTGATTGATATATTCACCAACCTTAAGAGCTACAGCCAGGGCAATATCTTTTTCCCTGATTCCAAGGCTTCGGTTAATTGCACCAGGGTCGTGGCCACCGTGTCCCGGATCAAGTACTATCACATTAAAGCCATTATTATTTCTCATTTGGATGAAAGCATCGTCATCCGAACTAAACCTGAAATCGTAGGCTAAACTGTCCTGGTTATAATCATACCAATAGATAAAATCTGACGAATCAATATTTCTGTCGACGACTTCTTTCGTTGATCGTTCAAGCCCGATTAAAATATCCAGAGCATTTCGGTCATGGTAGGCTGATGCCCTGAAATACTCATTTTCATCAAAGAAAATGTCGTACCCGAAACCGGTGTCGTTTTTATGATATTCAATATTACGGATTGATGAGGGAAGTGAGGGTTCAATAAAGTTATCTGATGTCAATTCGCTCGAATAGATGATGAATTGAATCAGATCAGCTGCCGGTTGGGTAATTTTAAAAGAATCTGGTGTAGCAGTAAGATGGTTGCGGATTACAAAGCCTTTTCCATCGCTTCTCTCACTGATTGATATTCTGTCAAGGTTAGGTTGTGCGTAAATATCTGAACTGACAAAGCAAGCCAGTATACATGAGAAGAGTAAAATGGCAAGAATGTAAATTCTTTCCATTGGAGGATTATTATTTTCTGAGATTTTGTCTGGATGATATTATCATGAATTTAAAAAATATTTTTCCAAAACGGTAAAAATGATAATAGAGTATTTAGGTGAAAAATTTTGAGTATACAGTAAAAAGGCTATTTGCATATTCTCATTCCTCACTTTTCATCTCGACATGGTTACCGGGACTTTTGCTATCGTTAAAATCTTCCGATTCGGCGGTATAACTATCCAGGCCAACCTGAGGAGATCCCGGCTTAGCTTCGCAATATATTTGTGGTTACACAAAGGAATATCATCCATATTGAACTTAGGAAATGCCAATGGCCGGGATGACGAATTGACGCTTTTCACTTTTCATCCCGAGGTGTCGGGACTGTCGCGTCCGCTACAGCATTTCACTTTTGTGCTCCTGCTACTTTCTTTCCTGTATTTTACGAACTGTTGCCGTTACGAAATTTCTTGGGAATAAACCAATCAGTTTTGGTAGAAACTTGTTATGAAGTCCGTAAATAGCAACACGTTTTCCTTTTTTCATACTTTTATATCCATATTCGGCAACTTGTTTAGAAGAGGGGACAGCAAACCGGTCGAAAAGTTTAGACTTTTGCATGTTAGCAATTTCCTGAAACTCAGACTCAGTAGGGCCCGGACAAAGTGTAGTGACTGTTACACCGCTGTGTTCTAATTCATTAGCAAGGGCTTCACTAAATGCTAATACATAATGTTTTGAAGCGTAATACACACTCATTAATGGCCCGGGCTGAAAAGCAGCAACAGATGCCACATTTAAAATGGAGCTCTTTTTATTCTTCATTAAGACAGGTAAAAACAAGTGTGTAAGATGAGTGAGGGCAGTTATGTTTAAGTTGATGATCTGTAACTGACGTGTCCATTCTGATTTGTGAAAAAAGCCATAATCGCCAACACCTGCATTGTTAACCAGTACGGTTATATCAAGATCGTTTTTTTCAGCATAATGAAATAATTTCGATCCGGCATCTTCTTCTGTCAAATTGAGTTTAAATGCATAAACATTTATGTTAAACGTACTTTCCAGCTCTTTTTTCAACTGCTTGAGGCGCTTGTCGCGGCGTGCAGTGATTAGAAGATCATATCCCTCACGCGCAAAAACCCTGGCCAGTTCAAGACCGATTCCGCTTGAAGCTCCTGTAATAATTGCTGTTCCATACATAAAATAATCAGATCATTGAATTTGATTGTCTTTTGCAAAAGACAATTTTAGCCATCGGAGAGTTCATTAAAAGATAATCGAAGTTCAATTTAAACTAAGTAAATTGTCTGCAACGCACAGTGAATATATTCAAAAAAATCTTGCAAGTAGTTATAAATTAAAGAATAAATAGTTAAATTATTATCAA
>PWLN01000052.1 GCA_003559375.1 Balneolaceae bacterium
CCCGCAAGCATCAACTTTGGAGTTGATTCACGAAAGAGATCTCCTTCAAAAATCCATCCATTATTTTGAAATGCCCCAAATGGGAATAGTTCCAGCCTTCCAGTATATGCAAGATAGGTGTCTGTTTTACGCGTCCAGTTGCGTCCATCTCCCGTACTAACCGCCGTTTTTAAATTGTAGGAAAACCGGTTCATATCTTCATTCAAATAGTATGCAAATACACCGAAATCACGGTCGATATTAAATCTGGCGTTGTTTATGGAGCGGTCAGTGAGCTGTAGCGCTCCGGATGAATTGACTCTCTGGCGGTTGCCCGGCAGTTTGGTCTGCCCGAAACCGAAACTCCAGAATTGATTCGGCTGATAAAAGAAAACCGCATCCCGTATGATGTTGATATTTTCGCCCTCTACTATCTCTCCCACATCGCCCGGCGAAAACGAGAGCTGTATGGCGTACAGGAATCGAGGGTCTCCAACAAAGCCGTCAAATCGAAGCCTCAATCGCCGAACTGCAGCCTCAACTGCTTCATCATCCCCGTTATCAGCATACGTTGCCCGGCTCTGCATACGAAAACGAAGATTCAGCCGGAAGGTACTATCAGGAGTGGTCCATCCAAGCCCTGATCCATAACTGTAATATGGCAGCATGGGAAACCGGATATCTTCACCAAATTGTTCGGTTCTGTCGCCTGTGTCATTCTGTGCAATGGATATATAAGGATTATAAAACGTAAAAAAGCAGGCGGTAATGATAACTAAGAAGAAATATTTCATGAAGAATTGTTCAATCCCGGTGATAAATAACAGCCCGGAAAAGTTAGCTAAATCGGAACCTAAATAAAAGAGTACAACGCAGGCCGGCCAGCGTCGAAGGCATCTCCTCGGGGCTTGTCTGGCAAACTCACATAATAATCCAACATCCAGTGCTGATGTTTACTTCATAAGCCAGGTATCAGCTATTTCCATCTCACCCAAATTGTCGTAACGGACAAGCCCCATCGGGATGCGAATGGCACTGCGCGTTTTACTTCAGGATTTTCCGTCTATTACATAATAACGGCTTTGGAATGCCGGGTTTTCATTTGTTCCGGAAATATCAAGATCTATACGGCCAACCCAAACTCCGCTATGGCCCATTTGGCTAATGATGGTTGTTTTACCGGAAGGGTTTTCTTGTAAAAATGGCCTGTCAAGAAATGTATGAGTATGGCCACCAATAATCAGGTCGATATCTGGCACCATTTTAGCAAGTGTAATATCGTCGATACGGCCGTTTTGATATTGAAATCCAAGATGGCTCAGGCAGATAACATAATCACAGAAATGAAACTCGCGGAGGCTCTCTACACCGCGCCGGGCAACTGTAACCGGGTCATGTGAGCTGACGCTTCCATGCAGTTTAGCATCTACAATCCCGTTAAATTCAATACCCAGGCCGAAGATACCAATCCGGAATCCGTCAAATTCTTTTACAATCTGCCGCTGTATAAAAGGATTCATCGGAGTGTTGCGGGTAATATAATTTGATGCAAGGATTGGAAAACCGGCTTTTTGAGCGGCTTCTGCAAATCCATCAAGCCCTCGGTCGAACTCATGGTTTCCAATAACCATGGCATCGTATTGCATTTCGGTCATCAATTCGAGATCTACCCTGCCGCCATATACTTCAAACCATGGGGTTCCCTGAAAAACATCACCACCATCAAGTAATAGTACATGTTCTTCCTGAGTACGGACTTTTTTTACAAGTGAAGCCCGACGCGCAATACCTCCCAATCCCGCAAAACTTCTGACATTCTCCGGGAACGGATCTATTCGAGCATGGGTATCGTTGGTATAAAGTATGGTGATACGCTTTCCATTAAGCCGATCTGTGATTTTTCTGTTAAAATTCAGGGGAAGAAATGATCCTGCAACTAAAGCTGATGTCTGTCTGAGAAACTTTTTACGCGTAATCATCACCGTATTCTCCCATCTCTGAAATCAACAAGTTCTGTCTGGCGGCTGAAATAATCGAAAAAGATCTGCCTGACAGATACATCAAGATCGATACGGTCTGTTGCTTCCCAAAGAGCTGGAAAGACATCGCCGCCATTTGCCGCCCAGCTGGTTGTTGCAACAAGGTAATTACGGGCAGGGTCAATTACTTCCGAATTCACCAGTATTCCCCTGGCCTGTTTCTCATCATTGATATTGAAACGCACACCGCTTACCGGTGCCCCACCAAGATTTGCTACCTGATGCATCAATTCCTGCAATTTTTCACCATTGAGTGTTAGTATTACGAGGTGGTTTTCATAGGGCATAAATTCATAGATATGTCCAAGCGTTAAATCTCCCGGCTCAAAATACAGATTAAAAGAACTCTCCCCGATAATACCTACATGTACAAAACGCTGCGTCTCATGTGCTGCCCGGTACCGAAGGGCATCTGCAACAAGATTGCCAAGTGCACCTTCTGGCTGTTCAAAGCGGATTGTGTCACGGACGGTGGCAATCCTGCGCCCCATATATCTGTCCAGGGCAGGCCGGTAAGCATCAAGCATCTGAACCATTGCTGAATCTGGAGCAGGGTAAAGCAATACCGGTTCTTCCTTAGGAATCGCTGGGCGGAATAAAGAGCAGCCAGAAGCCAGAAGCATCACTAATGCTAAACCGGTAAGGGTTCTCAGCATGGTTTTGATATCTTTTATCGTTGCTGTCTGAAAAAGTTCATCATCAAATCGGTTAACCCAAGCAGTTTCATACCGGATGAAAGCTCGGTTTTAGAGCGGTTAAAATTCCTGCTGTTTTCTGAAACTGCCTGTGCCCTGAATACAATTTCCCCGTTTTTATGCGCTTCAACAAGCAGGGGAAAGCTGTTACTATTCATAACCATTTCAATTGGTATTTCATGGTCGAATTGTGTGGTGCCCGTACTGTACCATGCATCCAGCAGCAACCCCCAATTCACTTTTATTTGGTCTGTAAGCCAGACTGTGATAAACTCGCCATCTTCATCGCCTTTAAGTATGAATTCATAACTCTGCTTGCCGAGAAAAGTTCTTGTATTCCCTGTTTGTGTTACTTTATTCTCCCAGTCAAAAACCGGCCGTTGAGCCGTGTCTGGCCTGCCCTGAAGCCTGTTCATCAGTGCAACAAGGTTTTCAAGCTCTGATTTTGCAACTTTGAGGCCTTCATTTTCATCAGTAATCAGTATAAAATCCTGAAGATCATTGCGTACCAACACACCCCTGGCGCTTAATCCCATCATTACATTCATTGAGACATTTGAGTCGATAAAGATCCTGTTTCGTGTAAATACAAGGTTCATCGTTGCGGCCTCGCCCATCCCTGTTCCGCTGGCCGGATTATAAATAATAAAATTAATCTCCCCCTGGTAGAGATTGGTTTTCAAGGCCGATGGCAGAAATGTAAATATGATAATGAGTATCGTAAGAATTGTCTTCATAGGCACAAATGTAATGAAAATTTCCGGATGGATATATAACGATGCGTGATCCTGGCTATTTTTTACCAGCCTTAACGTTTATTGTTTCAAACGCCGGATTGAATATGTTCTTCCATAGATACATTAACTTTATGTATCCAGCCTCCGGCAACCACATCATCATCTTCATAACATACCACAGCCTGCCCGGGGGTAATCGCCTCCCTGCCGGTTGGGAAAAATACTTCAATTTCATCATCAGAAAGCTGCCTGATGGTTCCGGCAGCACCACTGTCATTGTAGCGAATTTTACCCGTGATCTCCATATCGCTACCGGGAATGGCATCATATTTTACAAGGTTGATTTCTTTTGCACGGCAGGTGGTGCTGATCAGGTCTTCCTTCTCTCCCACAGTGATAACATTCCTTTTTGCATCAATATGTGTAACGTAAACAGGTTTGCCCATGGGAAGGTGCAAACCCCGGCGCTGCCCGATTGTGTAAAATGGGTATCCCTTATGCTTACCGACAATATTTCCATGTTTATCCACGAATACACCCCCTCTTACCCGATCTTCGAGATCATCTACTCGATCCATCAGAAAACGATGGTAATCATTATCGGGTATAAAGCAGATTTCGTAAGAATCGGGTTTAGTTGCCACATTCAGCAGGCCATAATCTTCGGCAAGCTCCCTGATTTCGGTTTTTCGAAACTTTCCAAGCGGAAATATGGTACGCTCCAGGTGTTTTTGATGAACTCCCCAAAGTGCGTATGACTGATCCTTGTTGTGATCTCTTCCTTTTGAAATAACATAACGGCCGTTTTCTTCCCTCACATTGGCATAATGCCCTGTGGCAATAAAATCGCAACCGAGATTATCGGCACGCCGCAGCAATGCCGCCCATTTGATATGGGTGTTGCAGAGTACACAAGGATTGGGTGTGCGTCCGCTGGTATAATCATCCACAAAACGATCGATGACCCAATTACCGAATTCATCCCGGATATCCACGATAAAATGTTTGAAACCATGGCGCACAGCGATATGGCGCGCATCGTTCATCGATTCAACCGTACAGCAGCCCGTTTCCTTCCCGCTATTACCACCGCTTCGGTGGTAATCCCAGGTTTTCATCGTAATTCCGATCACTTCGTATCCCTGTTCATGGAGCATCACAGCGGCAACGGAGGAATCTACACCACCGCTCATCGCAACCAGGACACGGCCTTTTTTACTCATCGTTATTTTTAATTTTTTCAGCCGTTAAAATACCACTTTTTTGAGGCAGTCGCTCGGCAGGTAATAACGTTCTGGAAAAGGATTTCGTTTATTTAGTCAGATAACCTGTAGTGAAGGGTTATGGTCGTATAAAATTCCTCAAGATCTTTTAAAGAATCCGGGTCTAATTCGGTAACCTTCTTGATTCTTTGAAGGCACCGCTGGATGGAATTGATTTTGGCAAAAACCACATCACGGTTAACCATAAATTCGGCCTTTCAAAATATGTTTTTCGTTGATAGATCTAACTTTCTTCAAGTCATCGTATTCATTAATCGTACGGACGAAAAAATCTGAATAAACCCGACTGTCACAATCAACGATTTTTTTTCCATTTTTCAGAACCTGCATTTTGATGATTGGTGAAGCATCATTCAGTACTACAACATCCGCTTCTCTCTTGAGAATTCGTGAAAGATTGTCCTTTAGATCAAGCAGTGTATCATAAGAGGGTACATTCCCCCGGGTATATAAAACAGCGATATCCACATCGCTTTCCGGCTGTAAGCGCCCACTCACCACTGAGCCAAACAGGAACGCAAGGGTTATATCCTGCTGCCCGGAAAGATAATCGGCTATCTGTTTTTCGGTTTTATTCATTCTTGAAAAGTACAAAAAGAATTGTAAAAACGTGTTTAACGGATCAAACATGTGAAAACCAAATGAGAAATCATCTGAAATAGGGAATTATCGTATTGCCGAATAGCTGAAACTCTATTTAAGGAAATCCCTGCAAATGCAATAATAACTGACCTTCCAAACAGCCCTGTTAAAGGCCATGAAAACAGTTCAGATACTGAGATAATACCGGATTCCGGCTGTACATGGGATGGATGGAACTATCCCGAGGGGGCTGTTATCGTAATTTATGGCAGCAGGCATAAAGGTCGTGGCGGCTGGTGGGTAAAAATCTGATTTCTGTTATTCAGTTTGTTAATTATTTCACCTTCATAAACACCACCACGCCAGGGTAAACCGGGGTATTGTATGCACTCTTTTCGGGTGCAGCGATAACCACAATGGCGATCGGATTTTCGACTCCTCTCTGTTGTGCCTGTGAAGTGGCATTACGGCCAATTTCAGACGCCAGCCGCCTTGCTTCCTGCAATGAAGAGATGGTTCGATTGCCGCTGTAATAAACCCCGTTGGTGATAAATACATCGGTCTGCGGGTATGATTCCTGGCTAACCTGTACTCCCTGGCTGTTGATAAACTGGTCAACACCGCCAAGCGGACGAATATTTACTGCCTGCCTGAGGCTTGTCCTTTCAGAGTCAATCCCCATCGACACACTTTCTTCTCTCAGAATGGAACCGCGCGCATCGATCACATAGACATTCAGCTTGGGCATCATCTCCTTGAGTTCCATTTCTAATACTGGGGTAGCTTTATCGAATCTGCCAGTGGCCGGATTGGTTATGGTAGCCGTTACCGTTCCGTTATTGCCCAGCCACTCCAGAGGCCTGAACGGGTCGCGGTCGGTAGCGCCCCTTTGGCTGGCCGAAAACTGCGATTTGTCGAACTGGATGTCGAAATGAAGGGTATAGGATTCGTTCTGAGCATTCAGTTCAAAGGTGGCAGCAAGAGAAAGAATGCAAAATAAAATGAGGAATTTTTTCATAACAGTCAGCATGTGGGTTGCGGTTTGAAGCCTCTGGATTAAATGGGACTCTTTTCTATCTAAATGCGTACTTTTATGCAAAGTTGTTTCACATCAGGCAGGATTATTTTGTACCATCTGAGTACACGAATTCATCAATTCTGTTTCATTCGGAACACAGGAAACATTGTATTAAAACCTGATTGTCTGGGCATTCACTCCGCTTGCCAGTGCAATGAAGATACCAAGCTGCAGGGCTACTAAAGAGATTCTATAGTTCAGGGTCATGGTTAAAGCTGTTAGGTTAAACTTTTGTTTATCAATCACGGATTTTTTACCCCAAACAGCTTATGAAAAAAATTCATGAAACGCTTTTTTTTACTCCTTCTATAAAATCAGATCATCATTTTGATAATTGCAAAAAAACCGAACTTTATCAGCATGGGTATAAAACAATATTATATAGTTACCTATCCCGCTTTTCATCGATCGTAAAAAGTACAGCCCCCGGCTTTACTTTCATATCGGGTTTCCATTGATCTGAGCTTGGCAAAATTAATAGCCCTATCCCAGCTGGGTTATCCAGATCAGCAGAAGCTCTACGCATATGCATAGCCGCACCACGCGAAAACACTCTTTTAGCTTCATCTGGAGTTCCTAAAAATGCATCATAAGCAAATAGTCCGTCCGTAGGCACAAATGCATCATAAGCAAAGAGACCATCCTGTGGCAAAAATCTCTCCACTAATGAAATAACACTCCGTGGTAAGGCTTCCACCTTTTCACCACCTGATTTTCGCAGCGTTAACCTATCCTCTTGGGTAATTGTGCCATTTACATCAACCTTCATCAACATTATCTCATAACTCTCAGGCACAAAAACTCTTGGTGGATGGCCTAATTGAACGGAACCCTGTACATTGTTCACAATCCACGTTCCTAATTCCTGCCCTGATATTCCTCTTTCTACAGACTGCCTTACAAGAGTTCTATATGCGGATTCATTAACTACAAAAGTAAGGGAGACGGTCTCTCTTTCATCTTCTTTTACATCCGCACCGTTTTTACTTTCATTTACAGGTGTCATTGCCATTCCTGTAAGCATTAATGCTGAACATACTCCTAATAGTAATTTTCTCATTGCTATCTGATTTGTGTTTTTGTTGATGATTCCAGTACTGAATCGTGTTTAGGTACTTCATGATCTTTAAATTTTCAAACTTCATCGAATACGATTAATTGCAGCCTATTTGTTTTAGGGCAGTCAGAAAAATTGTCAGATATTTTGCTGTTTTCATCAATGCAGTAGGTTTGATTATATGATTTTCAGGTTATGTTAACATGAACACGAAAAACGATGAATAACAGGGACATAAATAAGGTGACCTATTTCTTATTCCATATGCGTATTTTTTCTCATAGTTGATTCACATCAGGCATTGAATTTCAAAGGCTGACAAGGCAACCATTCGGAACCACCAAAAAGCAAATCCATTTTGAGAGGCCTAACGAACGATTGTCGTATTCACCGTTTGTGGTTCAGCTATAAACCGGCCCTCAGCAGTGATGATGTCATCAGAATCAGGATTTGTTATCCGGTGGGCGGTGAATCGAAATGAACCTTTAATGTAATGATCGGTGATCTCTTCAATCATCAGTTTGCCGCCTGCATACCTGCTGCTTTTAGAAGAATACGCGGGTATTTGGGATATCACTTCTCCAGTCTCGGGATCGAAGGAAGCGCCGGCCTGTAAATGATAATAGGTTACAGAAAATGTCCCTGAATCTTTTTCACCGGCCCCGATTTCATACTCACCGATTCCGGGTCCCGGCCAGTAGACTCGCTCTGAAGTATCAAGTGAAAACCTGATCGAAAATATTTCTGTATCCGGATCTATTAATGTGATAAACCATGAGTTATTACCTGATAAATGCAACTCCGAAATGTGAGCTTCACCTTCAAGTTCTGAATCTACAGATCCGCTTACAACCACCATTGCATCACCGGGCAGCATGGCGCGGTTCTGTTGACTTTGGCTGCCGGAACAATTTAAAGTAAGAGAGAGAAAACATAGATAAACGGTCGAAATTAATAATCTGTTCATTGGATTCGGGTTATAAGGATACATTGTTGCATGATTGAAATTCCTGAATAAAACCTTGATTTCATGAGTGAGTGCCATTCTATTGGAGTTGAAATTAGAGAAGAACCCAGAACCATGATTGTTTAAAATTCGCTTTTTGTTGCAGTAAATTCGCCTGAAACGGATATTTTCTTATCATGGCTGCATTCAGATGTGTCCATATTCACATAGAAAGCGTCTACGGTAAAATTGCCGGTTACGGAATTGGTGCCGGTCTCGGTAATGTTCAGGACACCTGTTGCATCAGAAAATGACTCGCATAGAGTGGTGTAGCGAAATTCACTAATAATCTCGAACTGAGAATTAAAAACTGCCGCTTCATAAACACTGTAAAAGGTGAGCTCATTACCTAAAAAATCTCCCCCGATTTCATAGCTGCCGGTTTCCGGTTTTTCCAAAAATTCATTTAAAAAAACGGACATAATAGAGAGAGTAAATACTTCATCCCCTCCATCTACGGCTTCTTCACCAATAATTTCTATTTCCCATACATAAAACTGCCCTGCCGTACCCGGCAGAGTAGCTGTAGTTGTTGAATAGATGGCCATGCCTTGTTTTTGGGCATTAAAGTCGCCAGTAATTGAAAGAATACTGCTGTTTTGAACCGATCTTGACGTATCAGTTGAACTACCTGAACAGCTTATTATAAACAGCATCAGTGCCACCACTTCCAAAGTAATTATCCTATTCATATTTTTATGATTAACATCTTATTGATTATGTACAACCAGAGGTATCGGTTAATTGGTTTGGCCAGCCTCAAAACGGATAACATTTCCTTCATTGTAGGTGCCGGTTTTGTGTATTACTGCTACTTCATCAAAATCAATCCATCCGTTAGGTTGAACTACCGGGTTTCCTCTAGCTGCTTCCAGATAACCTTCACCTTTGAGTACGGTATATTCAGCAATTACTCCCCGGGCATTTTTTTCATGATTGGAAGCATGAATGGTAACCCGTTCTCCTTCTCCTATACGGCTGAATGTTACACCGCCTGTAAGAACGCATCCTTCTCCGCTGTAGCAAAATTTGAGTTCCTGCACATTCATGCTGAGTTCGAAATCACCCGATCCGGTATTGGAAGCTATAATGGCAATAACCGGAGCATCCGGCTCGGGTTCTTCATCTTCTTCTGATGACGTGCTACTATTGCAGCCGG
>PWLN01000362.1 GCA_003559375.1 Balneolaceae bacterium
ATATCTCTGCTTCATTCACTGGCACAGATGTAAGCTGATATGCCCTTGAACTCATGATGATTGACATGAGTTTTCTGAGATCATAATCCTGGTCAATCAATTCCGCTGCAAGCCAGTCGAGTAGTTCCTCATTCCAGGGTTCAAGGTCCATTTCGTCGGTTGGCTCAACGAGTCCCCTGCCCATCAGCAGTGCCCACTTGCGGTTGACAATAGTTCTGTAGAGGCGGCCGTTTCTCGTGTTGGTCAGTATATCGGCCAATTGCTCCAGTCGTTGTGTTACCGGCAAATCACCGTCGATATCACCAAGTTCACTATAAAAAAAGCCGGGAGTGGCATAATCACCTGTGGGAACTTCACATCTTTCAATGGCCAGCAAGTCATTCGTAAAAACAGCCGCGAATGAATAGGCCTCATTCAGAGTGAGGTTGCTCGTAAAGCTATTGTGGCAGGATGCACACTTCAGATTTACAGCCAGAAGCGATTGAGAGATGTTTTGAGCTGCCTGCATTTCGGTACTCTGGCTCGAATTAAAATCGCCCCGCCACTGGATGCCGCGAATGAAACCCTCGGAATCTTCATTGGGATTCACCAGTTCCCTCACCATGTCATTGTAAGGCTTATTATTTTGCAGGGCGGCATAGAGCCAGCCTGTTATCTGCTTTCTGCCACCTGTAATGAAACCTGTACCGGTATAAGCGTTTCTTAAAAGGTCGTTCCAGAAACTCAGTGAGTGCTGTGCGTAATCATGATCTCTTCCGAGCAGTTCTTCAATAAGCCGGATTCGTTTATCAGGGGTATTATCCTGAATAAAATTTTCAACATCTTCAGGATCGGGCAGTAGTCCCGTCATATCCAGGTATACCCGCCTGATAAATTCATGGTCATTGGTTATTTCTGGCCATTCCACGCCGTGGTCTTCAAAATAAGCATTGATAAACCGGTCGATAGCATTCGTAAATTCAGCAGGAGCATCGGGTGGTTCCGGCTTCACAAGTGCCAGTTCAGCTTCCCTGAAAATACCGGTATCATGTTCCGGCCAGTAGGCATCCAATTCGATCCATTTCCGGATCAGTTCAATTTCATCAGCAAACAAAGCCCTCCCGCGTTGAGGCATCGCTTTTTCATCACCGCCGGGCAGCTGTAATCTCCTCAGGATTTCGCTGTTTTGCGGCTGACCCGGAATGATTACAGCCCCTCCGTCACCACCGGCAAACACGGCATCACGGCTATCCAGTGCAAGGCCGCCTTCGTATGTATCCGAATCGTGGCATCGATAACAGCTCTCAGCAAATATCCGTCGTACTTTAATATTCAATTGATTCAGATGCGGTTCTGACAGAGTTCCGCCTATGAGGATATGTTCATTCAATTCAGAGAGAAAATCGTTGTGCTCACCTTCGCTTACACTCTCATAATTCCATGGAAGTACGGATGTAAGATAACCGCTGCCATGAGTAAGACTTGCTCCATAGTGGCCTGCAAAAGTGAGCAGTAGAACAGTGGCACCCAGTGACGCACGATAGACATTCAGGTCTCTTATTTTACCGCTGCCTTCGGCTCTTTTCAGTAAAAAAGCCGACATGATCGCAAACAGGCCTGTAGCTATTCCCAACCACTTGTGGTAATCAAGAGTGGATGCCGGATAATTGCCACCATAGGCAAGCATCAGCCCAAATAAAATGGAAAAAACGGAGGTAAAAGCTCCTATATAAATGAGCCAGCGAATTCCAGCCCTGAGCTCAGGACGTTTACCACCAATGGTTAGAAATTCGAGAAACATACCTGTAACCAGGAGCCCGACAGGAAAGTGGACTATGAGCGGATGTAATCGGCCCAGAAGTTCCCAAAACCAGTTTTGTGAGAGTGTTTCAACCATTATAAGTATTGCCGGAAACAGAATTTCGTCTCAAACAGAATGGGTATATCATAATCAAATAAAACGAATTCTAATAGCGTGTAATGTTTTTTGTTTCGGGTGAGAGGGCTGTGGACTGTGATTTGGGGTTTGGGGTTTGGGGTTTGGGGTTAGAGATCTAAATCTGCTCTCGTAAATCATCTTCAGACCTTAAACTAAGTTTAGGAGAAACTGCCGTCTGCCATCTGCCATTTGCTTTTTCATCCCGACATGTTTGTCGGGACTGTCGCATCCGCTCCAGCTTTTCACTTTTCACTTTTCACTTTTAAATCTTAACATTTAGATTAATCAAAAAAGCAAAATTCATCTCTATGAAAAAGATCGCGGTAATCGGAGCCGGTATGGTAGGAAGTGCCATCGCTGGCGACCTTGCTGAAAAAAACCGGGTTATCCTGGCAGATATCAACCTAAAAGCGCTTGTTAAGGCCAAATCAAAATCACCTGCGTTAACTACAGCACAACTTGATGTATCCGATTCAAAAAGTCTTAAAGAATTTATCCGGGATGCTGGGCTCGTGATCAGCGCTGTACCGGGACATCTTGGTTTTGGAACCCTGCGTACTATTATCAATGAAGGCAAAGACGTAGTTGATATATCGTTTACCCCTGAAAACCCTCTCGATTTGAATGAATTGGCCTTAAAGAACGATGTTACAGCGATTATTGACTGTGGTGTAGCACCCGGTATGGACAATATCCTGCTTGGGTATCATAACGAAAGAATGAATGTTACGGATTTCATCTGTATGGTAGGCGGGCTGCCAAAAGTCAGAAAATGGCCATTTGCCTATAAAGCTCCTTTTTCTCCTGCTGATGTGATTGAAGAATATACTCGTCCTGCACGGTATGTTGAAAATGGAACTCTGGTTATACGTGAGCCGCTCACTGATGCCGAACTGATTGAATTCGGCCATGCCGGCACTCTTGAAGCATTCAATACCGACGGATTGCGAACACTGATTAAAACTATGCCTCATATTCCCAATATGAAAGAGAAAACACTGAGGTATCCGGGTCATGCGGAATATATAAGGGTACTGAAGTCGAGCGGATTCTTCAACAGCAAAAAAGTTCGGTTTGGAAAGAACATGGAATTATCTCCTCTCGAATTCACTTCCGCTATTTTGTTTGATGAGTGGAAACTTGATGAGGGTGAAGAAGAGATTACAGTGATGCGTGTGATCATCAAAGGAACCGATAAAAATAAAAATCCCATGTCTCTTACGTACGACCTTTATGATGAGTACTGTTCAATAACGAACGTATCCTCGATGGCAAGAACCACAGGTTATACGGCAACAGCCGCAGCAAATCTGTTAATGGATGGACTTTTTCAGGAAAAAGGCGTGATACCACCCGAATATCTCGGCAAAGACCAGAAGTGTTTTGACTATCTGATGAATTATCAGATAGAACGCGGGGTGGAGTATCGAATAACGAATAATGCCCCGTGAGGGATCCCTTCGGGAAATATTGAATACTGAATTTCGAAGTTTAGAGGGTTCGGTACAATTTATTAATCATTCGTCTTCGCGCTTCTTTGCGACGCCAGCGGTTGCCACCTCTTTATTAACCGCGGAGTCGCGGAGGAACGCAGAGATTTTATTTTATGGTTTTTTTTAAATATTTCACTCTGCGCCTCTTCGTGCTCTCCGCGGTAATAACCACTCTGCGGTCTTTGCAGGTCCCAATCTCATCATTCATTCCAGAGATCAGGTACGCCTCCGTATCCGCGTGCGCGGTTTACGACTTGATCAAATGGCTGGATTTTGCCACTGTGAACATCAAAAAGGCGCTTTGAGGTTTCAGATATGGCATCCACCAAATGGGGATACGGTCTGTCGGTTACATCAATCAGGCCGCAATTGTAATTTTCACCATCGTAGCCGCGTCCAGTCAGATCCTGGTCAGGCCACTGAAAATACGAGGTGCCGATCAGCCCAGGATGTGAGTAGGCCGATTCCGTATAATGGCGATAGGCAATTCCTCTCTCTTCCTGTGTGTCTACCTGCCATAGCGATTGCGACATTCCCCTGTCTACTGTTCCGAAATGATATTCACCAATCAGTAACGGCATTTCGGTAATTTCCATAAATCTGTCCATCAGATCATGTGAAGGTGCCAGGGTATAGGTGTTAAAACTGAATACATCAAAAACACCTTTACAAATTTCAAGAACCTCATCCTGTGCTCCGCCTCCAAAACGGATACCCAGATTCAAGTGTCCGGGGCTGTGTCGTTTCAGTGCTGCATCAACAGTTTCAATAAAAATGCGAAATGTATTGTGAACAAAAGAAACCCTTCTCTCCGGAGTATCTTCTTCATCGAGATATCTGATCAACTCCTGTTTGATGGGACGGTCGTCACTTCCTTCAAGAATGAGATCGATTACCCGGAGTTCAATTCCCCGCCAGGCAGGTTCATTTCCTGTAAAATAACCTATCAGCCAGGGATTTCCTCTGTATCGCTCTGTGGATCGCTGAACGGCAGCATCAATACTCTCCTCAAAACCTGGCGCATAAACATCAGCCAGCCCCATCAGGCTTCCGTCAATTCCCAGGCCTCCAAGCTGGGTCATAAACGGAATCCGGTTTTTAAGGCGAACATCATCAGCCGACCAATTTGCAATGGTATTTAATCCCCACCGGTTCATACGGTTAAAAATATTGTCGATCGCTTTTTCACGATAATCTTCTCCATACCGGCGATGCAGGTTCCATATTCCAAACGAAGCCCTGTCGGGCTGTTCAGGATCGAAACCCTTACCTTCAGGCGGCAACTCTTTCCAAAGGTTTGGCCTGTGGTCAATTCTCACAGCATTGCCGCCGCCACCCGGCTGCACAACATTTACACCATGTGAAAGAAATAGATATCCCTCCGGATCAACAAACCACCAGCGGCCGTCAATCTTCTCCGTTCTGAAAAACCCGGTGCCCTCGTCAATTCTTGCATTAAGATAGCCACCATATTTTGAATAATTATAAGCATCGGTTTCAACCGGCAGATTGTCTTCCGCTTCCCATTCATTCCTCAATTGTTCAAGAGAATAAATTTTTCCTTCCCAATCCCCCATATTCCACTGGCCAAATTCATCCACCACTGGAGTATTTTCAAGGTATACATCGCCGGGATCTTCAACAGAGAGGGCAACGGAACGAATCCTGACCTCCTGGTCGCCGATTGGCACCCGCATTCGTACGCCAATGGAGTCTACACCTCTGAGCGGGCCTCTGGTACCCTCTCCAAGATTTACCCAACCGGTATGGCGGGGCTGGTTATACATCCCGGCAAGATCGTGCCATGCGCCCGGAGGCTCACGGTAGAACCGGAGAGGAATAGCCAGTCTGTTCCACCCATTTGGCACGTAGCTCATGATCCGCAATTCGTTATACCCATAATCTGTTGTAAAACCAATATTAAAACGCTGCGGTGTGGTGATCATAAATTCCAGCACTACATAATTGTACTCATCCCAGTTTGATGGGAGTCCGGAAGTAATATCCTCAAGGGCAAACATTTTGCCTGAAACCTCATGTTCGCTGTTAAAATAAACGGTGTGGTAATCTTGCTGCTGGCAGGCGCTTAATATCAATAAAAATGCAAGTGTAAGAAGGCCAATGCCAACAAAATTTTGTTTAATCATTCTCTTTCTATGATTTACTGACTATATGATTGTATAATAACCAAACTAAAATGATTTTTCGATCTTAATATGATCTGAAGTTTTAAATAATCTGAATATGATCGATTGAAATTTGTGCTGCTGATCTAATATTCCGTTTGAAATCCTTACCTTTTCGCTCAGATTGATGGGCTAATACGTTCAATAATTCATACAAAACCGGTTTGAAAAAACTCACAACAAAAGAGATACTTCAAAAAAACCTCCAGCGGATATCACCATTAAAGGATTCATTTATTCTTTGGCTTCACAATATCCGAAGCCTGCACAATGTTGGTGCGGCTTTTCGATGTGCTGACGCTTTTGGAATCAAGGAGTTGTGGCTTTCAGGGTTTACACCTGTTCCCCCGCGACCTGAAATCACAAAGACTGCCATTGGTGCAGAAGAGCATGTTTCGTGGAAAAAAATTGAAGATAAAATTAGCGCAATCAGTGATCTGAAAAAAAACGGCTACCTGGTTCTTGGCCTGGAACAAACAACAAACAGCGTTATGATCGAAAATTATGATACTGCCGGAAGGCCGGTATGCCTGATACTTGGAAATGAAGTGACAGGAATCGACAATAAATTACTCCATTATTTAGATGCATGCGTGGAAATTCCTCAATACGGAATGAAGCATTCACTTAATGTTTCGGTTGCAGCGGGAGTAGCACTTTATGCGTTTCTATATCTTTTTAATGACAAATGAGAAGATTTGAATGTGGCATAGAAGAACTGAAAATTGAATGATATTACCTATCAGATCTCATTAATCAACAATTACAATATGAGTTACTGAATGATAAAAGTTATGAAATATAAATGCCTTCTATTATCACTGATCATATTTACCGCCGCAACGGCCTGTACAGATATCGATACATATCCTACTGGTGAAGAAACCGTCTATTTCCTCAATCCTTATGAAGATATCAACTGGGAAACTGTAAAATACTATCATGGCAACCTCCAGGCACACACCACATTTTCCGACGGCTCAAACGACCCGCACCAGATTATCGACAAATACCATGAAATGGGATATCACATCCTCGCGCTGACAGATCATGATACAGATCATCACCATGTATATCCAAGGCCCCTCTATCCCTGGACAGAGCTGAACGACATCTACGTTCAGGTTAAGGATAAAATAAATCCGCGATACAACGAAACTTTTGGTGAACGTGCCAATGAAGAATGGCAAAACCGCAACCCCGCTGAGCTCGGGATGCTTGCCATTCAAGGCAGTGAATTGTCATTCGGCCATCATATAGGCAGTTATTTTAGCGATTATGCCGGAGTGGAGATAAATGAAGAACTTTATGTTGAAGAGGTGGGCAGGCGCAACGGCCTTGCCATTATATTGCATCCCGGCAGATACTTCCGGGTTGCAAGCTGGTATGTTGATTTTTTCCGCAAATACCCTCACGTAATTGGCCTTGAAGTCTACAATCAGGCAGATCGGTATCCGGTGGACCGTGCAAAATGGGATTTCATTCTACATGAGCTTATGCCGGACCGTCCGGTATGGGGCTTTGCAAATGATGACACACACAATGCTGCTCACTTTGGGTGGAACCGGAATGTTTTTCTGATTCCTGACCTTACACACGAGAATGTCCGCAAAGCAATGGAGCGTGGACATCTAAATCTCTTTATTCCGATAGAAGCCGAAGGGCGGCCCGATATTTCAATTCGTAATATAAAATCTGATCCGGGTATTTTAGAACTGTCGATTGACGGAGATTATCATACAATCGAGTGGATCACTCATAATCCTGTAACCTTTAAAAGTGAAACCGTCCACACAGGCCATCTGCTCAGCATCAAAGATATACCTGCTTCGGCTACTTTTGTACGTGCCGTTATCCTGAGCGATGGCGGAAGAACATACACGCAGCCCTTCGGAATAATGAGAGAAGACAATTGAAACATGATTTTTGGGTTAACTTTATGATAAATATTGAGATCAATCAAACTACCGTACGAACTCATTTGCTAAAGATAAATAAACCAATAAACCGAATGACCGGTATTCCAAATTCTAAATTGGTGTAACGGTTTAACAGCAAATTGTCTGTCGAATTGGTAAATTTGCTTCTTATGTCTTAATTTCCGCCCGCTGATTTACCAGTACTATATTTTATGTCGAAAAAACGGATTTTAGTTACTTCTGCCCTGCCTTATGCAAACGGGCCTATCCATCTTGGCCACCTGGCTGGTGCCTATCTTCCATCTGATCTATATACCCGATTCCAAAGGCTTTATGGAAAGGATATTATTCATATTTGTGGCTCTGACGAGCATGGTGTTCCAATTACCATAGCAGCTGAAAAAGAAGGCGTAACTCCCCGGGAAATTGTTGAACGCTATCATACAGCTAACAAAGAAGTATTTGAAAGATTCGGTATCGATTTCGATTACTACGGAAGAACAAGTTCTGAGACTCATTGTGAAACGTCACAGGATTTTTTTCTGCGACTACATGAACAGGGAGTTTTTTCCAAAAAGAAACAGAGTCAATTCTATGATGAGCAAGCAGAAATGTTTCTTCCCGACCGATATGTGAAAGGAACATGTCCGGTTTGCAGCCATCCGGAGGCATATGGCGACCAGTGTGAAAAATGCGGCACATCTCTTTCACCGACAGATTTGATTGATCCAGTGAGTGCTATCACCGGCAACAAGCCGTTGGTAAAGGATACTGAGCATTGGTTCATTCCATTAGGCGATTTCCAGCCCTGGCTGGAAGAATGGATTGCCTCAAAAACCGACTGGAAACCAAACGTACTGGGACAGTGTAAAAGCTGGCTTGATGCTGGCCTTGGCGAAAGGGCTGTTACCCGCGACCTGAACTGGGGAGTACCTGTGCCACTGCCCGAAGCTGAAGGAAAAGTACTCTATGTTTGGTTCGATGCACCGATCGGATATATTTCTGCTACAAAAGAGTGGGCAGAAAAGATGGGTAAGCCAGACTTGTGGAAAACATACTGGCAGGATGAAGAAACCTCTCTTGTTCACTTTATTGGTAAAGACAATATTGTGTTTCACTGTATTATGTTCCCTTCCATGCTTAAACAGTACGGAAAGTTTATAGTTCCGGAAAATGTTCCTGCAAACGAATTTTTGAACCTTGAGGGAAAGAAACTGTCAACATCAAAAGGCTGGGCTGTATGGCTGCATGAGTATCTTGAAGAGTTTGAACCCGATTTACTGAGGTTTGTTTTGGGATCAACACTGCCGGAAACCAAAGATTCCGATTTTTCATGGAAAGATTTTCAAAGCCGTGTAAACAGTGAACTGGCAGATATTCTCGGTAACTTTGTATTCAGAACCACCAGTTTCACACATCGTTTTTTCAAAGGTGAAGTACCCGTTCTCTCCAATCCTTCACCACTCGATCTGCAAACCCTTGAACATATCAGTATTCAAAAAGGAAAAATCGAGGCGGCATATAATTCGTTTAAATTCCGTGAAGCGATCAACGAAACCATGCAACTTGCACGGATAGGCAATCGCTATTTTACTGAAACTGAACCATGGAAAACCCGAAATTCGAATCCGGAAGCTTGTGGTAATACACTATATGTTTGCCTGCAAATCTGTGCTGCAATAAGTGTCTTGTACCAGCCGGTTTTACCGGCTAAAATGGCAACACTCCGTGACCAGATCGGGGTACCCCAGAACACTAAATGGCAGGATATAAACGATCATCTTCTTCCTGCGGGACAGATTATTAGTGAGGGAGAAATATTATTTGAAAAAATTGAAGACAGTGTTGTTGAAAATCAGATCGAAAAATTAAATAAGCGCGCTTCTGAGTCATCAGGACAACTACAAGCATACCAACCGTTAAAAAAAATCATCCAGTATGATGATTTTGTTAAACTCGATTTCCGAACCGGTATAATTAAAGAAGCAAAAAAAATCAAAAAGTCAAAAAAACTGATCCATGTTAAAGTTGATCTGGGTTTTGAAACCCGATCACTGCTTGCCGGTATCGCGGAACATTATGAAGCTGATGAAATAAT
>PWLN01000068.1 GCA_003559375.1 Balneolaceae bacterium
AGAAAGTCCACTGCGTATTTTAATACTGGGTACAATTTTGATAGGCTTTAACCGTGTACTGAATAAAGATAAGGAAGCCTGAAAAATGCATCTGAAAACCAATGATGAAATGTTTAATGAATTACTTGAAAGAGTTTCTTGAGCCAATGGGACTCACCCAGAAAGAGTTAAATCGATGGGTTTAAGAGGATTTAAACCAGCGATTCAAAAACCGTGTTCTCAACATCAATATTGAAGAAGTGAATAAATGGGGTGAGATTTTGGCTGAAGCAGAAAAGCATGGCAGATCACTTCCTGCAATAGATTCACTAATTGCAGCTACAGCCCTTGTTCATGGTCTTTCGGCAGTAACAAGAAATATTCAAGATATGGAAGGTTCAGTAGTTGAGGTAATCAATCCCTGGAACTTAGAACCGAACACATAACCAGTGATTTCTGAAGTTTCAGATGGTGATTGGCAAACAGTAAAGAAATGAAATTATCCGTTATTTCTACTACCGAATAATTTATGGTTTAGCACCCGATCAAGATCGATGGTCAAAGATTTATACAATGGTACTGATCTCGCCACAGCCGATGAGGTTATTTTATAACATAAAATGACTTAAATGATAAATAAAAATACGGCGTTCGTGGCACTTGCGGCGCTATTCTGGGGACTGACAGGCGGGATCGCCGGAATCCTCACGGCCGATGGCTGGGACCCGGTTGTGGTATCGTTCTACCGAGGTTTGATCGGACTCATCTTTGTTCTCGTCTGGCTTGCGTTACGCCCTATCCGAAGTGGATTGGCAAATCGCCGATTATGGTTCTGGTCTGCGATCGCCGGTGTAGGTGTAGCCGGCAACTTCGCATTTTATTTCGTGAGTATTGCTGAGGGCAGTGTCGCGGTTGCTGCAACCCTGATGTACTGCGCACCGGTGTTCGTCTATCTGGTGTCCTTCACACTCAAGCTCGAAAGGCCCACTCTGTTCAAATGGACTGCCATCGCCATAGTAATGCTTGGCATCGTGCTGCTTACTGGCATTTACGAGATGGGTGCGGGTGACGTCACCCTGATCGCTGCCGGTGCCGGACTGCTTTCTGGTCTGTTCTATGCCTTATTCATTTTTGGATTCAAGTATGCGGCACAACACGGCAGCCCACAGGCAATTTTAGTGATAGCGTTTGCAGTACTCGCCACCATACTCATTTTCATGGGCGATGCCAATCAGACTGCGGCAGTGCTGGCTACACCGAGTTGGCCATTATTCGTGGTGTTAGGGGTTCTTGGCGCCGGATTATCATTCATTTTCTATATCGTCGGCCTGAACAATACAGCACCCACTGTAGCTTCTATCGTAGCAATGATCGAGCCGGCCACCGCTTCACTATTCGGCGTCGCGATTTTAAATGAAAGTCTGACTGTACTACAGATCTTCGGCATGGGACTGATTTTGATCACCATGACTGCGCTTAGTGTAAAATCGAACACTGAACGTGCCCAATCATTTTCTGATTAGTACCTGGATTTAAAATTCATCTGTTCGTTGACTGTTCACGGCAAATTGTGGCTGTTTGTCAAAAATCTTGAAAAGTGGCACTTTAGTATCACTATGAAAACAGAACTTGTTACAACACTCAAACGCCAGGCAACAAAGCTCTTAAAAGAACTTAAAGAGGAAAAAGAGCCGGTATTGATCACTGAACACGGAAAACCGTCTGCCTACCTTGTTGACGTAGACCATTTTGAACAGATCCAAAAGAAATTAAAATTGTTGGAAGGTTTAGCCAGGGGTGAAAAGGCTATTCTTGAAGATCGTGTTGTATCGTATGCGATGCCAAAAAGTGGAAAGCTTTTTGATGAAATTGAAATATCCGTTTTTCGGGAAATCGTTTTACCGCCTTGCAAAATATTTTATCGAATAGATAATGACATTATGAACATCATCCATATGATAAGAGAAGAACAGTTTCTTCACATAGAGATTTTGAAATCACGGTAATCATTGGCTTATTGGCATAACAAGGCATCTCAACCGGATTTTGCCGTTTATAGTTTAATTTAAAGCCTTTAATCTTGCAGAAATCATGAATTTTGTTCACTTTATTTACTCGTAATGGCCAAGCCGGTTAAGCACCAAACCGTTAGCTTAATGAAATACCATCGCTTTTTTTACTCCTTGCCAGCTCTGATATGTTTAATATTAATCAACGTATCCTGTAATGGACAGACGGATTACAGTGAGGCAATCAATCTGCAGACCGAGTATCTTGTACACCCTCTGGGCATAGATGTTGCGGAGCCCAGATTTACCTGGCAAATGAACGACACAAGGCAGGGCGCTGCACAGACGGCTTACCGCCTGGTTATTGCAGCCGATTCTGCCGGACTTATCGAAGGGAAGGATACTATTTGGGACACCGGAAAAATCGCGTCGAAACGCATGCTCCTTACCTATGAGGGACCTGCACTTGCTTCGTTTACACGCTATTATTGGTCCGTGACAATCTGGGATAAAGATAGAAAAAAATCACACCAGCCGGGTATTTCATGGTTTGAAACCGGCCTGATGGATGCGAAGGAAGCCAAAGGACAGTGGATTTCCGACACCATGATCAGTTACCCGCCAGATACCGGGAGGGATCCTGACAAAAAAGGTGCGGGATATTTCAGAAAGGATTTCTCTTCGCCCTCCCCCATTATAAATGCCAGGGTCTATATTGCAGCCGCCGGCTATTACGAACTTTACCTGAATGGGACACGATCTCAGGATCACATGCTCGATCCCGCAAAAACCCGTTATGACCGGCGAACCACCTATGTTACCCATGACGTCACCTCTCTCATTGAACAGGGCGAAAACACGATAGGGGTCATTCTTGGAAATGGATGGTACAACCATCAGTCCACGGCGGTTTGGTTTTTTCATGAAGCACCCTGGAGGGGCAGACCCTCGTTTTGGGCCGATATGAGGATTACATATGAAGATGGCTCCGAGATGGTGGTAAGCTCGAACACCCGTTGGAAAACCACTTCGGAGGGTCCTATTATATTTAACAGCATTTATACCGGTGAACACTACGATGCCCGCCGGAAGTTACCGGGATGGAACAGGCCGGGTTATGATGACAACCAATGGAGTGATGCGGTTACGGTGCAGGCACCGGCTCCCCTAATGGTAGCCCAGGCCATGCATCCGGTCAGAATAACCGAAACCATTCCGGCCCGAACTATCCGGAAAGTGGATGACCGTACCTATATTTTTGATCTGGGCATCAATATCTCCGGTATCAGTAAACTGGTTGCCGAAGGTGAACCGGGGACCGTTATCCGATTGAAGCACGGTGAAAGGCTTAATGAGTATGGCCGCGTCGATCAATCCAACATCGACCAGCATTACCGCCCGGCGGATGATTCTGATCCTTTTCAAACCGATATTTTCATCCTGTCCGGAGAGGGTCCGGATTCCTTTATGCCACGTTTTAATTACAAGGGTTTTCAGTATGTTGAGGTAACGGCAGACCGGCCTCTTGAACTCAGCCAGGAAAGTTTAATCGGATATTTTATGCATAGTGATGTGCCGCCGGTCGGCCGCATAGAGACTTCCAACGAGCTGATCAACCAGATTTGGAGGGCCGGTAATCAATCCTATCTCTCCAACCTGTTTGGATATCCAACCGATTGTCCCCAGCGTGAGAAATTGGGCTGGACCGGAGACGGTCATATTGCCATTGAAACCGGCCTTTTCAATTTTGACGGTATTACCATCTACGAAAAATGGATCGCCGATCATCGGGATGAGCAGCAACCCAACGGATTACTGCCGGCCATCATACCAACCAGCGGCTGGGGTTATCACTGGGCCAACGGCGTAGACTGGACTTCGAGTCTGCTCATTGTGCCATGGAAGATTTACCTGTTTTACGGTGACAGCCGGTTGCTGGCCGAATCCTATGATCATATGAAGAATTATGTTGAATATATCTATGACCGTTATCCGTCAGGTCTTACTGACTGGGGGCTTGGAGACTGGGTACCGGTGAATTCCAGGGCCAATGTGGAGCTGACATCCACGGTCTACTATTTTGTTGTAGCCGGTATTCTTGCCAAAACCGCATCTTTGCTGGACAAACCCGATGATGCACACCGCTATTCCGCATTGGCCGATAAAATCTTCAGCGCCTTTAATGACAAGTTTTTCGATGACGAAACGGGACTCTATGGTAGTGGCTATCAAACGGAGTTGAGCATGCCGCTCTTTTGGGGACTCGTTCCGGAGCACCATAAAGCCGTCGTTGCCCGAAATCTTGCGGAAAGCGTGGAAGCGAATAATTTTCACATTGACGTGGGTTTGCTCGGGTCCAAGGCGTTGCTGAATGCCCTGAGTGAAAACGGATATGCGGAAGTCGCCTACAGAGTGGCCACTCAGGACGCGTACCCATCATGGGGATGGTGGATGGTAAACGGTGCCACTACATTCTTTGAAAACTGGTCCGTGGATGCCGACAGAGACATCTCCATGAATCATATCATGTTTGGCGAAATCAGTGCATGGTTCTACAAGGCTTTGGGCGGAATTAACCCGGACCCGGAGTACCCGGGATTTGAAAATGTGATATTGCGACCGCATTTTGTTGATGGTTTGGACGCTTTCAAAGCAGAATATGACAGCCCGCGCGGTACAATAAGCTCTTCCTGGGAAAAAGATGGAAGCGATGTACATTATACAGTAACCGTTCCGGCCAACAGTACAGCGACACTGTATCTGGACGGTCATTATTCGATTCGAAAAACGACGCCTGCATCCACCCGAAACATTCCTGGCCTGCAAAACGGATTGGAAGGCCATGAGATTCAACTGGTTGCCGGACAATATGAATTCCTTATTGTGAAGTAGACGGCTGCAACGTCAATGGCATGGGGATTTTCCTCGTAGATATTGTATGGTGCCACCCGGCACAGGTTCCCATTCAGCTGCAGGGCGATCTCCCTCACTATAGCTTATCCCCAGATGGCGCGGTACCTGTCGAGCATCATTTCGACTGGCTGGCGCCGGGAGGGCCTTTGAAAGCACGACCCTCATAGATGGCCGTTAGGTTTCCATTTTCGCCTTCAGCCATTTCACGGCAGTACTCATTCCGGATACTATAATCAGACGTTTTACTATTAAAACAAAGATCATTTTCTGAAAGGTTAACTGTTCATAAAACGTTAAAGGACTATGCCACAGTGCCTTAGAACCAGTAAAAACGTTGCCCAAATAATTCCATGATGTGTGCTTGAATTGGTATGAAATATTGTTATCACCGAAATACTTGGTGTACAGAGTTTCCGGGACCCGAATGAATTTACCATATAGTGAGAGTTTGATCAGCCAAATCCAGTCCATAGAATATTCTTTATGACCAAACAGATTTTTTTGTAAAGGGATCACGGTTCTCACCACTTCTGATCTTACTATTCCCCGATAAGCTAACCACCACCGTTTCTCTCTGTTTAACATTTTTCGCATTCGATCGATTTTATTCTCAATACCATGCAGTCCCTGACAGGTCATAATTGTTTTTCCTCTGAAATGAAAAACTTCCATATCACTAAAAGACAGAACTGCTGTCTGATTATCTTCAAGTACTCGTGTCAGTTTTTTTATGTAATCAAAGTCTATACAATCATCATGAGGTAGTATAAACAGATATTTCCCCTGCGAAGTGGCTTTCTCCAACAAGAAATTTAGATTATTAATCCAACCGAGATTTTTTTTCTGTTCAAAAAGAGTAAATCTGTCATCATTCTTGATAAAAGACCGAATTAAAGTGACAGTATTATCGGTTGAACAGTCGTCTGATATCAGAACCCGAAAATTCTCATATGTCTGATTATTTATACTTTGCAGAGTTCTTTCGATAAATTTTTCAGAATTATAAGATGGTATGCAGGCAGTAACCCTGGGTGGTATTTCAATCATTGCCGCTAATATTTAAGACTCATTTCATCTTCATGATCGGCTGTATCCATAATAGCAAAAAGAGGCATTGTAGTAAATTTACCTGTTTCCAGAATGATAATCATATTCTTCATGTAGCTAACATCATATTCTCTGAGTTCAATTTGCGCTTATAACTTTATATTTAAACCCGTCCGGAAGCCTGTAAATCAATCATAACACTTCTTTATAAACGATTTTCCATCTACAAAAAACTGCAATTGGATTAGAACATATTTTAATTTAAATTCGAAATTAAACAATTGTATAAGCACAAAATATTAACCATTATTTTTCTACGCATATGTTCATTTTATATATGGTTTAATTATTCTAAGGGCAAGCGATAAACAAATCTGAATCGGCTGCTTGAATAGATATCTATACATTCCACCGAATTCAATTATGTATGGTATAAAACAATTCTTAGATGCAATGTTTGCCTGTTTCCCTTCAACTTGGATGCCAAAAAACAGCGATTATTGTCAATGTGATTTTTGGCCGATCCTGATTAAAAAGCACTTCACATGAAAGGACTGAATGAAATCACGACAAACTGAAAACCATACACTTGGCCCTTTATTGAAGGTTCTTATGAATAGGGTTTGGACCGAGGTATTATTTGTTCCGGGAAGCATCGCATATCTGCCCGACCTGATAAAGAACGGTGATTCATCGTATGGAATTGAATCATACGATCCGGCAATGATTGATGGTAAACAGCCGGCTATTGCTATTGATGTGCCACAAAAAACACGAGATATGGCTTGTATAAGCCTTGACTATCCGGTTCCACCAGTGGGATTGGGAAACCCTACGTTAACCGTCGAAAATTTAAAGCTTTTAAATCTGCATGCGGTTGAAAGAAAGGGGGGGCTTTCGTTCCCGCCAGGTTATAAAGTAACCGGAACGGTTACATTTGGTTTACTGAATGGCAAGAAACTGCCTCTTAAACTGGAGTCACAACAGGTAAAAGCAGATAACTATGAATTTAGCCAGGTGTGTTGTGTACCCAAATCACAGGGAGGCAGCGATTGTGTTAAAAAATTTGCCAACACGGGTACAGGTTACTTTGATGCTACGATCAGCGATGCTACCGGTACGGCCATTATTACAATTAATACTGAAAAATTATGTGTTGATACCATTGACCAGATCAAACTAACCATTCTTCCAAAAAATCTGGAAATCAAGTTTACGATAAATCAGGATGGAGGCCCAATTGGAAAAGAGGGGATGCTCGCATTTGCAAAAGCTGCCGTAGAGACCGGAATTGCGCACAATGAAGTTCAACATTCTATAAACAACCTGTTAAACAGCAAGGATTTAAGGGATAACATGGTTAAAATTATAAACAAAGCAATTGAAGGTATTTTACCATCGGTGAGAACACAGTTTGGAAAATGAACAATCAAAGTGAAAAATTGTTTGACCGTATACGAGGTTTGCTTGCCAAGGACTTAGGACGATTTGACGCCCGGTTTGCAGATGTTCTGGAAAGACAAAAAGAACTGCTTTCAGAAAAAGAATTGGCACTGTACACGAAAGGTAAGAAAATCAGGCCCATTCTCTTGCTGCTAAGTACTAGGCTCAATACTTCGAAACCTCAGATAGAACTGGATGAAAAAGTGATTGCGGCTGCTGTTTCGTTGGAAATAGCCCATATTGGAAGCCTTATTCATGATGATATTGTAGATAACGCATCGATGCGCAGAGGGCTTCCAACTTTTAACGCTTCACGAGGTTACGAATTCGCGTTGCTCATAGGCGATTTGCAATTAATGGAATCGGCGCGGGTCTTTTCATCCTTTGTTAGCACTGTAGATGATATCAAACTGATGCAGGAGTATTTGGATACCGGTTATGAGCTGTGTAAAGGACAAATTGAGGAGCTGGTAAATGAAACCAGTGAGTGGGATCCCAAAAAAATTTCTCAAAGATACTATCGGATTATCGATCGAAAGACTGGCCGCCTTATTTCATTCGCCTGTGAAGCGGGTGCACGTCTTGCAGACGCACTACCAAGCCAGGTGAAAGCGATGAGAAAATTCGGAATGTTTCTGGGCAGAGCTTTTCAAATCATGGATGATGTAATGGATATACTAAGCCCGACTCATAAGGCTGGAAAAGAAATATTTACCGATTTGCGAGAGAGACGACTTTCACTGCCCGTTATTTATGCATTAGATACCGCTCCGAAAACCCATGCAATTCATCGGGTTATAAACGGAGAACAGATATCTGAATCTGATTTTGAAAAAGCTTGTGAATTTATAAAAAGCTCAAACAGCCATATTAAGGCATACAATAATGCCAGAATATCAGTGGAAGAAGCAAAAACCGAGCTGTATCAGTATAAAAACAATGAATATAAACAAGCTCTGTTTGACCTGTGCGATTTTGTTGTAGACAGAGGTTATCAATAATTATAAAAGAGATATGGAACACTCGAAACTTCAAGGAAGCGGGGATTGTGTCCTGATGAACCTGGTATGGAAATTGATATGGAACCCGTCTTCAGAGCTATATTTACCCAGGGTAATAAAGCAAGGATTAAAAGACAGTACTTTTGGCATTGATATTCCCCCTTTTGATACGGTAAACATTGGCGACCTGCCGGAAATCACCATGTTTAAGGAACCGGTTTTAGGATATATGAAGCTCTATTTGACATCAAGCCAGCTTTCCGGCCTTGGAACGGTTTCGAAAGGAACGCTTTCCTGCGATGATACCAACCCGGATAAAACAATTTTTACCATTACGCTTCCATTTGGACGTCTGGAATTTTCGGGGAAGTATGGGGTATCGGCCGGCGGAGGGATAGGGGGTTGCGCTATAGCCGCGGGTGCGGCCATCCTTGGGGGCGATGCCATGAGCGGCACAGGTGTTTCTCTTCTGGCTCTGCCGGGCGATGATCCCGCAAACCAGAACATTGAACAATCCTTATGGTACCGCCAGCCACTTTCAAAGCATGAAAACGGACAATTATTGATTGGGGCGTATTACCAGAACAACCCTGCAATCTATGACCTTGTGAATGAACCGGGCAGCCTGCTGGCCAAGTCGATGAAACTGGCAGATGTACACTCCACAACCCAACAGGTAAATTCGGCAACCAGTTACTACTACAACCAGCAAAATACGGATCAGGAACAGCAGGGTCCGGCCCCGGAAATCGGGACGCCCGATCAGTATGCAAGTGGCGGGTTGCCAAGTGCCTATGCCCTGGCCATGGCCAACCAGAAAGTGAAAAACGGGAAAGATCCGGATGGGCGTTATGCCCGGCTTGCCCAGCATATTATTCATTTTACGGGCTCAATCAGTTATTACCAGAAGCAGTATCCGGGAACGCAGCCGGTGGGTGGGTCCGGGGGTGTGTTGGATAACATAGCCAAAACCGATCCCGACCAGGTACATGCCTATGTGATGGAGAATGGCCCGTACCCGGTTATAGATCTTCAAACCAGTGAGGTAGTCGATTACATCGAACCCCAACCCCTCGACAGGGAAGAGCTCCGCCGCGCATATGCAGTAAAAGCGGCAACGTGGA
>PWLN01000322.1 GCA_003559375.1 Balneolaceae bacterium
AATGTGGTTGGCGCCGCCAAATATACCCAGAACCCTTGCTTTGCTATTTCCAGTATTTCTGATATTGTGTGGCACCATTTTCGGAACCAGTGCTATTTCACCTTCTGAAAGATTTCCTGTTTCACCACCAATTTCAGCTTCTACATTTCCTTCAAGTATTACTAAAATCTCTTCTGCACTGTCGGTGTGCCGGCCAAGAGTATCTCCTGCTTCCAGCTCAAAATATACTGTGGCAGTACTTTGAGTTCCATTTGCACCAAAAAGAGGAAAGGTTGCATGGCAATGCTGGGTTGGATTATTTTTCCCGGTAAATTCAGTCAGTTCGAGTTTGTTTAAATTAACTTTTTCCATAGTATTCATGTATTGATTGATGTTACGATTCCATGGTTAAGTTAAAATGGATTACTCAGGTTGTATTGAAAAAATGCGACATTTTGCAATCAACAAGGTAATTCTAACATTGCTATTGTGAAAAGATTCACAGGTGAGGCGGAGAGTAATAACTAATACAGTTAAATGAAAATTATCCTGTAGTTCCCAGACCCCCGGCGATTGCATTTAAAACAAGAAGCATTTCGGGAAGCTTGTGAGCAGCCTCTTCATCACGCCCATTTCTGCGCAAAGTTCGCCATTCCCGAAGCTGCTGAATCTGTAATTCATGTAGAGGTTTCAATCTTTCGGAGCGAAACTCAATCATTTGATAAAGCCTTGGACGCCTATCACTTAGTTTGTGTCCATAAAGCCGTTCAAGCATGTTTTTAGTAAGATGAAATTCTTTTGTAATTATGGAAAGATAATGAGCAGCCAATTCGGGGTCTTCCACCAATGCAGCATACTCTTTCATAATATTAGTATCTGTAAGGGCAATAGCAGAAGAAGCACTTGTAATCACATACCTGAATGGTGCGAAATGAATGGCATTTTGGCTTAAAAATTCAAAAGATGCTTCATCTTCTTTTTGGAGGCGCTCAAGTGCTGAACCGACACCAAACCACCCCGTCAGAAAAAATCGGGACTGACTCCAGCTAAATACCCACGGAATAGCACGAAGATCATCGATTGTCCGCTTCCCCGTTCTTCTGGTCGGACGTGAACCAATACTGCTCATTTCAATGATATCAACAGGAGTGGCCTGAGAGAAAAACCGGATGAAATCTGCTGAATTTACAAGGCTTTGGTAACTGCCAAGACTGAAACTGTAAAGCCTGTTTACTATCTCTTCGAGTTTGTCTGTGTCAGCCTGATAATTTTCTTTGCGGGTATTGGTTTTATCAAAGACGCCGAGTGTAAGGCCAACTGTTCCGGCCTGCAACAGCTCAAGGTTGTACAGGGCGGTGAGGCGGTTGGCATACTTTTGTGAGATTATTTCACCCTGTTCAGTAATTCGCATCCGGCCCTTGATTGCAGTGGGAGGCAGGCCTGCAATAAAACGGTGTGTTGGGCCGGCTCCCCTGCTGATTGTACCTCCGCGGCCATGGAAAAATTGGATTTGTATACCATGTTTTTCGCCAATCTGGGCCAGTGATCTCTGAGCCAGGTGCAAACTCCACAGGCTGGCAAGAATTCCGCCGTCTTTATTACTGTCGCTATATCCAATCATAACCTGTTGAGTAAGCTTGTGAGATGCATTACCGGCGCGGTATTCAATTGAACGACGTGTTATTGGATGTGACAAAAAATCATCCAGTATTGCGGGCCCCCTTTCAAGATCCCCAATAGTTTCAAATAGGGGTACTACTGGCAGCATACAGGCCAGGCCGTTGTCCGTCATCTTCATCAAACCAGCCTCCCGGCATAGTGCATACACCACAAGCAGGTCACTCATTTTACGTGTCATGCTCACAATAAGGGAACCGATTCCACGGGTCCCAAAACGGTTGATGTACTTGTATAATACCCGATAACAAGAATATACGGCCACCGCTTCACTGCCCAGCCCGTAACTGTCGCGAACAAAAGGGCGTGGTGTTTCAAGTTCTTTACTCAGAAATTCTACCCTTTTTTCTTCAGGCCATTCGGCAAAATTTTCACCATCGGGTACACCTGACGCTTTCAGTAGTTGAGCAAGCGCTGCATCATGGAAGCGGCTGTTCTGGCGAATATCGAGCCTTGCAAGGTGAAAACCAAAGGTTTTGGCAAGAATTGCAACTGGCTCAACATCTGAGTCAGCGATACGGGTAGCATTGATCTGATTCAGTGATGAGGCAAGAAGATCAAGATCGCTTAAGAGTTCTGTTTCATCATGATAATACCGATCGGGATTCGGATCAGAAACCAAGTCACCATTTTCGTGAAGTGGAAGAAGAAGCTGAATCAGATTTAAAAACTGCCTCCAGGGTTCATCCGGATTTCGTTCAAGTGCGGGCTGTGCATCCTTGCCGATGTGCCGGCTTATTTCATTTATCCGATTTGTAAGGGCCTCAGGTACATCGGATTCATGAACCGAAATACTAAGTTTTTGGGCTAATAATGACACAGCATTCCTTAGAAGATGCAGTGCATGCTGCCTGAACTCAAGCAAAGTTTGATTGGTAACCTCATCCGTAACAAACGGATGTCCATCACGGTCGCCGCCAACCCAGTTTCCAAAACTGACCACGGGAAGTGAATGCCTTGAATCGATAAGTGATGGATCAAATCCGGCTTTTTCCCAGGCATCCCTCAACCGCTGAACCAGCATGGGTAGAACTTCCGGAAATACGTTCAAGAGATAATGAACGATATTTCGCCGTTCATCTTCAATATGTGGTTTCTGGAGAAATACCTGTCCGGTATGCCATAGGCGCTGCATAGCAGCAATGACATCATTTTCAATCTGCTTCCGTTCTGTTTCAGTCCAAATCGGATTTTCCCGTTTTACCATTAAAAGATAAATGGAGCGAAGCTGATCGATCACAGTTGAACGTTTCGACTCAGTTGGATGTGCGGTAAGCACCGGTTCTATAAAGCTTTTAGGCAGTACTGCAGCGATTTCTTCACCTGATACACCGCCCTCCTTCAGGTCTTTCAGAGTGCGGCCCCATAACCCGGAAATACGGTGCAGCCCGTGGGTGGTTTCCAGTTTTCGGCGAAGCTGCACGGAAGCATTCTCTTCCACAATGGTTATGATCTGGAAATAGAGTGAAAATGCTTTACTTATTTTATGTGATTCAACCCCTGTGAAACTATTGTTGTTAAGCAGCGAAGCAATTTCATCCTCTCCTGATTCCCTGAGCATCTTCACGAAACAGTTGTGCAAAAAATGAAGGTCATCCTTAATTTTTTCAAGTTCAATACTGTCATCTGTTACACTGAAATACATAGGCTTCGGTGATTTTTAAAATTTTCAGGGATGATTTGATTCTGTCTTTTATAGACTATTTAAAATAATGAACAAAAATTCAATTAAGTATTCCATCAGTTAAAGATATTTATAGTGCTTAAATAATAAGGTTAGAGTATAAATTTATGAGATGGTTTAAGTGAAAAGCTGGAGCGGAGCGTAAGTCCCGATAAACATGTCGGGATGCATCGAGCGGTAGCGATTCCCCGAAGCGAAAAGCTGAAAATCCCCCGACCCCCTTTAAAAAAGGGGGATTTTTTTTGGATTCGTTTTCGGCAAGTTTTTCAATCCGCCAGCCAAAGCAGACGCCAATTGAATTTATTTGCGTACAGAACTACTGGTAATTTCCTGCATTTTTAGCAGGCGCTGCCAGCTGTCATCAACCTGTTTCTGGATCTCCCGGATGCCGTTCGTATCCGTATCACCAAACAGATGTGCGAACCTGCCCTGCGGTTTCAGGTAGTCACTAACCGGCCTGTTTTCTTTTGGCAGGTAACTGATTATCAGATCCCCATCCTGAGACTCAATCAGCGGATAGTATCGGGTTTCTACAGCAAGCCGGGTCAGTTCGATGGAGACCTCCGGATCATGTTTGTGTCCGGGCGGACACGGCCCGTCGATCATCAGAAACCGGAAACCGCTTGCATCCTTTGCTTTTTCCAGTTTGCTAACAAGGTCATTCAAATAAGCAGGTGAAGCTGTGGCATAATAGGGGATGTGATGGGCGTCAACAATTCCCATCAGATTTTTCGCGGGCAGTTTTTTTCCGGAAGGGTCAGTAGTTGTTTTAGCACCGGAAGGTGTACCTGTGCTGCTCTGAACACCGGTATTCATATAAGCGGCATTATTGTTGCAGATGTAGATAATATTTTCCTGACGGGCAGCCGCGCCTGATAATGCCTGCAGGCCGATATCGAATGTGCCGCCATCGCCGGCTAAAACCACTACCAATGTATCTGTTTTACCCTGTCTGTCGAGGGCATGACGCACTCCGGTTGCTGTAGCTGCAGCAGCGGCGAACAGGGTATGAACCACAGTGCCCTTCATCAGGTTCATCGGATTGGGGCCTGCTATAATAGAAAAACAACAAGCCGGGACTACATAAACGGTATTTTCACCCATCACATGAGAAACATATCGTGCAAGGAGTGTCCACCCACAACCACGGCAGCTTAGTGCACCGCTGAATATATTTTCTTTCTGTATGATAAATTCATTTACCGGTTTCATCATCTTCATCTAATCCATGTCACTTCTTCCGTATGAGGAGAATCCACATCCAGGTTGATAATTTTTTCAATTGTATCAGCTGATACATCCCTTCCACCCAGGCCTGCATAAACTCCGAATACCTTACAGGTTTTACCAAATAATGCGCGTTTCATTTCCTGCATTAGTGCACCCTCAGTATCTCCCAGGAAGTTTCTGTCAATTGTGATGATATTGCAATCATCACCGGCCGTGCTTAGTGCATTTAAAACGGATTTTTTCGGAAACGGTTTGAACAGCCTGATTTTAAGCAAACCAATGTCGGGATAACAGGCAAGCACTTCCCTCACTGTTGTGGTGATGGTGGCCATGGTAACCAGAACTTTTTTTGTGTTTTTGTGGATGTTCACAGCTTCCACGGCACCGTATTCTCTGCCAAACACTTTCCCAAATTCACTTCCGGTTTTATTGCAAACCTTTTCCACCTTGTTTACATCATCCCAATAAAGCTTATTGTAATCATCGTAGGTATTGGGCCCTACCAGTCCGCCGAAAGCTCTTGGCTGAGCCGTATCAACCCGGTTGCCGGACCGTTGATCCGGCGGAAGAAATTCGTCTACAAGATTCTGATGTGGAAGAAATACATTTTCGCTGGTATGGCTCAGGTAAAAGGCATCCAGCACAACCATTACCGGTAACAGAAGCTTTTCTGCCAGCTTATAGGACTGGATAACCGTATCAAGCACCTCCTGTGAGCTCTCGCAATAGAACTGAACCCATCCGGTATCGCGCTGCGAGATGGAGTCGGTCTGATCGGCCCATATATTCCATGGAAAGGATGGGCGGCCTACGTTGCACGCCACAATGGGAAGCCTCATGTGGGCGATGGCGTGCAGCACTTCGTGGGCGTATAACAACCCCTGCCCGCTTGTTGCCGTGAAAACCCGTTCTCCAACCAGAGAGGCTCCTTTCAGTGCAGCGAAAACAGAATGTTCGCTCTCCATATTTACCGAGGTTGCATCAAATTCGCCACGGTCGATCATGGTGGTGATTTCTTCAATGATCGACGTTTGCGGCGTGATGGGATATGCCGTAACCAGGGAGACGCGGCAGAGTTTAGCAGCAACGGCAGCCGCACTGTTACCTTTCATCACCAGTTTGGTGTGATGAGGCGGTAAATCAGTGTGTCTGATCTCAGAGGTATCAGTTATCCTGGTTTCAGTCATGTGTTTTTTTAGTTTTTTACTGTATTGCTCTCAGCAATCAGCATTCAGTATGGATATTCAATACTATCATCTGATAGCTGAACGCTGACAGCTAACAGCTTCTTCCCCACAACATTTCAAAGGTCTTAACTCATTCCGAATAATGGATCGCCGAGCTGGGGCATTCACGCACACACACTCCGCATCCTTTACAATAGTCATAATTCACCCTGAGTCGGTTCTCTTCATCGATATAGATTGCTGCATCCGGGCAGAAATTGAAGCAGTTGCCGCAGTTAAAACATTCACCGCAATGCAGGCATCTCTGTGCTTCATCCATCACAGTTTCCCGGCTCAGGCCACCGGCCACCTCGTCAAAGTTATTCAGCAGATTGCCGGGTATCGTGACAGGCGTGGCATGGCCGGGTGCGGGCATAAACCAGGCCGTGTTGATTTCATCATAACCGGTTACCGGCAGGGTGGAGTCTTCTTTTTTCCATGGTATGCCCCGAAGGAATGCATCGGTTTCTTTGGCTACATCATTCCCGCTGCCAATTGCTTCAACTACTGTACCTCCCCATGCCATATCACCCGCACAGAAAACCGGGGTTCTGGTTTGAGGTTCATCAAGCTCAATTCGCCCCTGGTGCGCTTTCACGGTTTGATTTGAAAAAACAAACGGGTCTGTACGCTGGCCAATTGCCGTGATAATATGATCCACAGGAACCATTTTCTCCGATCCCGGCACCGGCACCGGCCTTCTTCTTCCCGAATCATCGGGCTCACCCAATTCCATCATCTGAACGGCCATATTCAGCCGGCCGCTTGTAGCGGGCTCCAGGTGGACCGGTGCTGTGAGAAATTCAATCACAACTCCCTCCCTGAGCGCCTCCTCAACCTCATGGGCAATTGCGGGCATTTCCTGTTTTGTCCTGCGATAGAATATGGTTGGCACAGCTCCATAACGGAGGGCTGTTCTTGCCACATCCACCGCAGTATTTCCACCGCCTATTACAGCAACAGTATCGCCCTTTTTGATTTTACTGCTTTTTTGATGAATCAGGAGTTCCCGCAGGAATTCAATACCGTCGGTGACCTGCTCATGGCTGCCAAGGTTGAGCCCCATACCTACATGTGATCCAACAGCCGTGATGATTGCTGAATATTTACCGTCCAGTTCTGCAATCGTTACTCTTTTACCGGTGATGATATTCACACCTTGTTCTTCTATTCTTCTGATTTCATCATCAAGCACATTTTCCGGCAGCCTGAACCTCGGAATCCCTGAACGCATCATGCCACCTGCTTTTGGCATGGCTTCATACACTGTTACCGGATAGCCCATACTTCGGAGCCGAAGTGCGGCCGTTAGTCCTGCAGGGCCTGAACCAACCACGGCAATCTTTTCCTTTTTGGTTGCCGGAACTTCTGCAGGAGGTTCACTCTTCGCAAAATCCCCGATAAAACGCTCAATGGCACCGATATTCAGGTTTCCGTCAAAATAGATCCGGTTACACGAATGCTGGCAGAAATGCGGGCACACCCTTCCGCAGATCGCTGGAAAAGGATTGTGTTCATAGATTACCTGGTATGCCTCGTCGAATTTTCCTTTGGCAGCGAGGTCAACAAACCGGCGTACATCGGTTCCGGCGGGACAATTGGTGCTGCATGGAGCCTGCCGGGTTTCATACTTTGGAGCAACCACTCTCCAGCTTCCTGTTTTATTGGCCGACATCGGTTTGTCCCAAAATGGCATTGGGGAGGAAGGTTTTGAAGCCTGTCCGGCTGTGCCGTTCACCTGATGCGGACTAAATAGAGGGTCGGATAATTCACTTGTGGAATGATATGCAGCTTTGGCGGCATCTGCATTAGCTTCGGGTTTTGCGGGAACTTCCTGTTTGATGAGTTCTTCAGCTTCTTCAATATCTGCACCCAGAACCTTCAACACGGCACCAATCATTGCGGCATTAACTATAGGCAGCGATTTACTGCCGAGTTTTCGCTCCACGGAGATGTGGGTTGCAGGCACGGTTACAATTCGATGGGCCTTACCCTTAAAATCCGAAGGGGGTTTATCGGTATTGATGATAAGTATGCCATCGGGTGTGAGTCCGTTAAGCAGTGCAGGATTTTCCATCAGTCCTTCATCAAACACAATAGCCATATTTGGATGATAGATATAACTGCGGACCCGTATCGGGAGTGAAGAGATTCTGAGATAAGCCTGGATTGGTGCGCCAGTGCGCTCCACACCGAAAAATGGAAATGCCTGCACCTCAAAACCGAAGCGGTAGCTGAAGATTTTGGCGAGCATCTCAAAGGCGGTAACCATACCTTGTCCGCCTCTGGCATGCCCTCTGATTTCTATCATTTTGCTTAACTCTGTCATGACTCTCCGATAATCCTGAACTAAAGAACAGGCACAAATCTGCCTTACTTTCAATATAGTAAAAATAGACCTCTATATCGATTTTATGGGTAATGATCTTACCGTTTATCAAGGTGATCAACATTCAAGTGATGGGTATAAGCAGTAAAAGTTAATGATCAGATGGAAGTACCGGATGGTTGAATCACCGGCTCATGATTAGCTGGATATAAATGGAATGTCCCTTTTTGAAGGTTATTGGTAATTCAGGCTATCATGAATGATGGTTAATATCCCAAAAAACGTTGTTTTATTGCCAAATTCATCGAAATCGGATAGATTGCGACAAAGGACAGTGCAGCGGGGCTGTCATGTAATTATATGTTATTTTACCACTCTCTAAACAAGGCATCGATTACTTTCAGGCTTCTATAGTTTTCGAATCAGATAAGAATTTTCTCTTGGCTTCAGCACTTCTTTTTTTAATGTCTTCAAATTCTTCATCCCGAGACATCTTTTTGGTTTTCTCATAGTTTTCGTCTCTAATCTGTCGAACCAATTTAATTGCATCAATCTTTTTCTTCATAATTTGTCACCTCCCGGGGTGAGTAAATATCTACAGTTTTTAGTCCTTGTTCAAGATTAACGGCGTTAAATAGGCGAATCTTATCGTAATGGACAATATGCTTGAAATTCCAGCTTACCAATACATCAACATTCGCAATTGATGCAATGGCGATATGTCTGGCATCATCTCGATATTTTGATGTTAGTATTTTTCTTTCAAGATAAATTTCTGCCAAATTAAGTGCATTGTCGTTGATCTCGATGATTTCCGGGTCATATTGCACCAATTTCTTAAGAGTAAGTTTAACTGGTTTTGGTGCTTTTTCTAATTCTTCAAAAGTTAGATCAGAGATTACAAAATGAAGTTTCGTAAACGAAAATCCTTCATCAACCCGTTGGACCAAGGAGCAAATTCCTTGTCATGGCACCCACCAATTACAGATGTATCCAGATATATTCTTGATAATTTCATAAAGTTAGTATTTTCTCAACGAAAAGATAGGTAAAATAACCAGCGTTTCAACCGGATTTTGCCGTTCATAATTGAAATTACAATTTTCAGTGTTGCGGTATATCTTGCTTTTTATCACTTTAGTAGATTGTAATGGCAAAACCGGTTAAACGCCAAGCCGTTATGCTGTATTTTTAGGATTTGTACCAAACAACAATTTTTATCGTTGTATTTGTAGCACAATTAAGCTACATTAAACTATGATGAAACCAAATCCATTGATATGTCTAAGAAAACTGCAACAGTTCGTGCTCGAATGGAACCGGGACTTAAGAAAGAAACGGA
>PWLN01000444.1 GCA_003559375.1 Balneolaceae bacterium
AGCCTTACTCTGCACGTCGAGTCTATTGTTTTGGTGGTCCAGCTTGGAACCCCGTTTGGTAGTCTTTCACCATATCTCGGTGCAGGCTTGGGTGAGTCTGCTCATTTATGAATCCTAATGATCATTGCTATGAAGTTAACACAAATTCGTGAAAATGTAGCCGGTATTGATATCGGCAGTGAGCAAATTTTTCTCTCGATTGGACCAGAACAAACCATCCATTGCTTTGGTACGTTTACCTGTGATTTTCGATCCGCCATAGAGTTGCTTAAAACCCACAATGTTCAAAGCATTGCCATGGAATCGACCGGTGTGTACGGAGTCATTCTCCATGAGATGCTCCAGCAGGCCGGTTTTGAGGTCTGGCTGGTCAATCCGGCTCACCTGCGTTATGTTCCCGGGCGTAAAAGTGATGCTGCCGATTGCCAGTGGCTGCAACAGTTGCATAGCTACGGTCTGTTGAGTAACAGTTTTCTGCCAGATGCTTCGATTAAAGCCTTGCGGGCATACCTGCGCCTGCGCGAACGCTACGTCCAAGAATCAGCCAAAGCCGTTCTGCATATGCAGCGAGCACTCACGCTGATGAATATTCGCCTGCACCAGGTGATTTCCCAGATTCACGGAGCCAGTGGGATGCGCGTCTTACGGGCGATGACCCAGGGTATGGAGTATGTGGAACAAGGAGTTGAAGACTATGAAAAACAGTACCAAGAACGCCGATTACACAATCTGCATAAACAGGCAAGGCGGCTGGGATATACTTTAGTGGAACTCAACGAGTGAATCTGTCATTGGTAGCGTAGACCTTTGAAGCGATAGCGTAAAAGGTCGAAGTCGAGGGATCTCCTTGAGAAGGAGCGAAATCATCAGTCCTGAAACCTCAGAAATAAAGATTTTTTTAAAATTCTAAAACATTTTGGACAACTGTGAATAGATGTATAACTAATGTTAAGTAAACATAGAGTAATGTTAAGTAATGTATAACTAATGATAAGATATATATGTACGATTCAAATTGGAAAACAAAAACAGATTATATATACATTCTCAAAATTTTTGGTTAAAACGAGTTATTTAACGGATACCTTTCGATTATCAAATCAGGACTGAAATTTTTTCTTTTTGCAACTGGTTTATTTGTCGCCACAGAGAACACCGATTTTCACAGAGGGTTTTTCTGTGCTCCTCTGAGCCCTCTGTGTCAATAAATCGTATAGCTTGAATTTCCGGTTAAACCTGGTTTTCAAGCACAAATTTTACCAGACCAGTATTACTTTTAATGCCCAGCTTTCTGTGGATATTTTTTCGATGTGTATCTACAGTCAGTTTGCTGAGATTCAGGAAATCTGCAATCTGCTGTTAAGTTTTCCCGGCGGCAACAAGATCCAGCACTTCTCTTTCACGCTTTGTAAGTTCAGTATGAGGATCAGGCATTTCAGGATTATCTATCCATTCACTGATCGTATCAGAAATGTATGGGCTTAAGTACTTCCTGCTCCTTGCCACTGCACGAATAGCTATTAATACCTCTTTGATTCCGGCTTTTTTAGGGATATAGCCCCTCGCTCCGGCCTTAAGGATTTCGATGATCTCTTCTTGTTGTTCAAACATGCTGAGCACTAGTACGGGAATATCCGGTAAATGCATCTTCAAATATCTCACAGCAGCAACACCATCCATACCCGGCATTCTTAAATCAGTCAGAATTACATCAGGTCTGTGAATCTCAGCCTTCTTTAGGAGATCAACCCCATTATTGGCTTCAGCTACAATCTCGATATCCTGAACATTATTTAAAATAGAATGCAGCCCGTCAAGAAAAATCTGGTGGTCATCGGCGATGATGATTTTAATTTTTTTCATCGTATATCCTTTTTCTTTATTTAAAAAGTTCAAATTCTCACCATTAATAGCAATCAGCCTTCTGATTGTTAATTCATGCAAATTGAAATCAATCAGAAAGTTAATTCTCTCTCAACATTTCCATAAAGATAGACCCTAAAGTCAAATTCATCCCTTCCTGTAAAATAACTGGCAGTAAAAGAAACTCCCAGCTCTCTGATATGGTCATCATCACCGCCACTATGATAAAAATCAGATTCTCGCAAAGGAATTTCAGGAGTTCTGAAATATTTATTATCAACAGTAACAGTGAATTTTAGTATATCACCTGCAGCCAAGCGATAGGGGCCTTCATATATTTTCCAAAAATCCTGACCGCTTACAACTTTTTTTTCTTCATGAAAAATAAAAGCACCTGATCTACTAAATATATCTGAAATTATAATGACATCCGGCCACTTCGGATTAAAATAATCGTCAACATATCGCAAGCTCAAGTTTATTTCAGTATCTTCTGCCTGCGAAGAACCTCCACTCTTACTATCAGAACATGACTGAATGCCGAGAAATAATGACGCCAAAAGCAACGGCAAAATAATTTTTTTCATGATTCCGGGATTTTCGTTTTCATTTATCAATTTTTTGCTCATCGAAGGAATTACCCGTTCCTTCTATTTATAAATTATTACCGGACTGCAAATTTCTGTATACCTACAATTAGGTATTTGGCATATATGAGCATGATGGAAAAAACTCACATTTTCGCATGTAATATGCCGTATCAGTTCCTTTCGGCTTTTTACCAAAATTCCGAAGTTTCATCCTGTTCAATGATTCTTTCAAACTGAAAAAGATCAAAAAGATTGACATTATGTGCTGCCTGGAAGCTATTTTGCCCCACAGTAAAGGGAACCTGAACTACCGCACCTTGTGGCGGGGCGCCGCTCATGCTTGCAATTTCAACTCCGTTTTCAAGAATCCGGATGGTATAGGTTCCGATATTATCAGGTGCCCTTATTACTGTAACCGTTGCGATATAGGATCCCGGCGGCAGCCTCAGAGGATAGGTTCTCGAACCGCCCTCTGGTGTGGCCCCAAGATTTCCCTGTCCTGAAACCGCCAGGCCAAATACATCGTCTGGCAACCTTCCTGAGTCATACAATACAATGATCACATTAAAATTCCCTTCGACTTCACATCCTTCATCAATCAAACCATTACCATCGTTATCAATTCCATCACCGCATATTTCAAACGCACCAGTTCCTCCTGCCTGCATAATCTCCGGATCAGTCCGTTCTGCGATCGTATTTCCCCTGTCTGTAACGTCGTGAGTATTGCAGCTGAAAATATTGAATTGGTTCTCCATCTCAGCAATACCCCTTTCCATCAGGCCAACCGGCTGGCCGGTTTGTGATACAAGCTGCAAAATAGAACTCATGTCAATATTCAGATCATCGGAAGCGCAAATGGCTCCTTCAAGAATCAGTTCCGTGCTAATTTGGCGTGCTTCATCAATCATAACCCGGTAATCTCCCAATGTTTGCAATGCTTCCGCGTATACAGCAGCAATTATGGTATTTTCACAAGGATTTGAGTTTTGGTCATTTACCTCCTTATAAAATTTGTTTAATGTATTCTGGAAATTGGCGCTGATTCTGTTTCCTGTTGCGGCTATTTCCTGAAGGCGGGATAATCTTGCAGCTATGGCATCCTCATCACATAAAATGCCATTTCCTTCACTTACTTCTTCAATTGCATCTTTTATGCTGATACACCTGTTGAGTTCTTCACTCAATTCATAACCTTCTTCAGTATTGCACCGGCATCTTCCAAGTTCTTCATCCCAAACTTCGGTAACCTCATCGCATACCGGCTTTTCTTTTTCTGTTTCTTCAACAGTTACTACAGCCTCTGCAGTAAGCCCCATATATGAAACGGTTACAATGTATTCCCCGGCTTCAGTTGCCGTAAATACTGGGCTTCCTGCACTCCAGTATGTTACATTATTCGCTGTGACATCCATTGTAGTTTGATCTTCAAATAAGGCAGTAGCGGTAAAGCTTCTCATTTCACCTATTTTGAGTGTAGCTTCTTCCGGTACAAGAGACAGACTGATTGGAGTTTTTTCGACTTTTTCCAACACCAGAACCCAGTTATTAAAACCTTGCTGGTAAAATCGCCCTGTATCCTCGAATAACTCCTCACCCCGTCCTGCACGTATTGTAAATCTTGAATTCAACTGGCCGCGTGCATAAACAAAATATGCTCCGTTTGCGTCGGATAAATGCTGGCCGAACCCTCCGCCTTCAACTTCAAGTTCTACGGGCACATCAGGCGCCGGTTCCCGGCCGGTTGCTGTTTCACGCATCACGGTTCCTTCTGCGAACACAAATTGCGTAATAGCTTCCAAAACCCGTCTGATTTCATTGTGTTTTTCAGACGAAAAGAGCCAAAGTCCCACAAATGAATTCTCACGAAGAGAAATAAGTGATTTCATTGCATCCCAAAGTCCCATTTCCTCAAGCAGAAGCTGATAAATGTAACTTCTCTCAGCTTCTCTAAACTGCTGGAAGTGCTGTTTAGCTTGATCTATAAAGATTCCGGGATTAGATCTTGCCTGAGACACCAACAGTTCAGCACGGTAACCAGACGAAATTGCACCCCGGTATTGGGCTGGCATCGCATCAAAATAGCTATAAACAGTTCGAAATTCGGGTATTACAATCCAGCCTCTTTCCCTGCCAAAGGATCTGTCGTAGATGTAGTAGTCCATGGATAAACTGACGAAGTTCTGAAAAACCTGAACGTCCGAGCCAAGAAGAGGAAAATCGACCGTAACATCAAAGAACTCTGTAGCATATCCGCCGTCCTTTTCAAAATTTCTTTCAAAATAGCTTTGAGCATTGGCATAAGAGCTCCATCCACCACCGAGATTCCCCTGGCGGGCTAATTCAATTTTTCCCTGCAGCTCAACCAGTCTTCCGGCGATAACTTTTACCGACTCTGCATAGCCTTCGAAGATTCTATTCATTGGATAGGGCAGCTTACCGGCTGCTCCTCCGATGGCCTCCCCAATCATCAGCAGACCGCGGGTTGGATCTCCCCTGGCTCCTTCCGGGTTATATTTTTGGAACTGTTCTACAAAGTCAATCACGTTTTTGGCATTGCCGATTATAGCCGCTGCATCGCTGAACCCTTTTTTGGCATCACCAAGCATCTGAAATGCTCTGCTCGATTCAAAATTGAAGAGAATTTCCTCCATCGACATTTTCATATCCATTACAGCATCATGCGCTTCAATTCCTACAGATTCATACAGCAGGTCAATATATTGCTGGCATTCACGTCCTGTATCACCCCGTCCGGACATGCAATCCCTGAATTGATTATAGTACCCCTCGGTCGTTGCTATCCGGCTGTTCCATTCTCCAATGCTGCCGCCGAAATCATTCAGGATTTGTTTGGCTTCCTCTAATGCTTCTGCCGGAGTTTGTGCATATAACCTGGTTTGGGAAGTCAGTGAAGAAAGGATAAAAAGTAACAAAAATAATAATAAAACCTGAACCGGCCTGAATTGGTAAAATCCGCATTTTTTTAATAAAATCTGTAATCTGCCCGGCAGCAATGAATGATGAATGTTTCGGTAAACCATTTATTTTACCTCCAAAACTGTTAATTATTGAACCGGTATTGAATTCCAGCGATTAATCTCAAACCGCTTCGTGAATCAACCGGATTTATGCTTATCTCTTCAGAAATATCCAGGTCGATATTGTAATAACTTAGATCTGCTCTCAATAAAAACAGCTCGCCTAACGGAACCTGAACCCCTGAGCTGAATTGTATGGTGGTAGGCATCCGCGTTTTTAATTCACCCTCGGTAATAAGTCCGGTCCTGGTATCGATACTTATCTCATTACTGTAAACATAAGATTTCTGATACCTGAGCGTACCATAAACAGTCGCTTTTTGAATAGCTGTATGTACACGTCCTTCGATTCCGGCACGCAGGCTGTTTCCATTTCTTTCGATACTTATGTCATCTGGATCCAGAAGGAATTGAGCCCCGATAACCGGGCCTATTTCAAACCTTTGAAATTTATACCCGAAACGGCTGAAGATATCTATACGATGCAGTCGTTCATTATCATCCCAGTACCTTCCAAATAGATTCAGGTCAAAAAATATCCTCTCATTTACAATACTTCTGTCTGCTCTTATATCAAGATAATCTGATAAGCGGGTGTCTTCACCAATATGATATACATATTGAGCAGATAATGTTGTACGGCTGAATGTACCTGAAGAGCTCTTTCTCCATTGATTTTGAAAACGAAAGCGCATCTGATCAAAGTCGGGATTATTTGGATATTGCCGGTACATAAACCTCAGTGAAGTGGCCATTACCGATTGAATCCATTCCAGATCTGCAATCCCAAGATTATGATTGTTACCCTCAGCTTCTGCAGCATAATGAAGCAGTTCCCCTTCACCCCTGATTGAGAAACTGCCATTATTTGTAGAAAAACGGAGCCTCGCTACCGGGTTCATTCGTCTATACTCAAGGAAGCTGATATCACTGCTTTGAATACGCCCCCTTATTCCAAAATCAGCCTGCTTGTTATTTCCCTGATACAAAACTCCTGAATTGAAACCCACTCCCTGAAATTCATTGCCTCCCTCTGTCTCAAAAGATTTTGAATTTGCCTGTAAATCTCCATAAAACCTCATGTCTTCACGCAATTGATGCTCAAGATTAACTCCGGCGCCAAAATTTTTGAAATTGTTTCGGCGAAATTGTTCATCACTATAAGAATTGTAAAGAAGGTTGGCTCTTATGCGTGTAGCCTGTGAGCGGTTGTGAAATAAATGGAGATTTACATTATTAGCAGTGTAAGGTGTTTGAACTACATCAAGATTATGGTTCAGGTTCACATTTACACTCGTTTGTGGATTTATAATTACATTACCGATAAGATTTAGTGAGCGTGAAGTAGCTGTCTCTTTACCGGCTGCTTCATATGATGAAGATCCCATGCTCACAAATAGTGTCCCATTATATTGTATGGGCTGATTAATGGTTGCAACTGCCGGAACCTGCTGAACAGGACGATGTTTTTTGTAATAATGTGTTGCGTACGCATAGTAAACATCAATTTTTTCTCTTTCAGATTGATACAGTTCAATCAAGTTTTCAGATACGTTGCTGCCACTGCTGATAAGGGTTTCGTATTCTCTCTCAAAATCATTAAAATGTTTTATTGCATAGTCATTGTGTTGCAAAATATCATTGTAGATAGATTCAAATAACTCAATGATTTCAATATCGTTTGAGAAACTATTTTTCGCGATGTTCCTCACTGCTCCATTCAGCCCTGTAATTTGTACATAATCTTTGTGCAACCAACCAGGCCGGCTGTCTCTCATGCTTATTCTGAACCAATCGTCTCTCATCTCTTCTACCAGATACTCTTCATCAGGGTAGGCAACAGCAAGAATTGATGAGGTCTGCAGATCTGCCTCTCTGATTACAGCTTCACGGCTCACTACACGTATGTGCATATCATCGGTATATTCGTCTGTGTCCTGATCAAGCTGTTCTGCAATTAACAGTAGAGAAGCTGTACTTCTTTGCATTTCCGACCGAAGTAACTGGATCTCTGTGAATACTTCAAAAATTTTGTCAGAATTTGATACCTGCTCTCCATTAATGGCCCAGTAAAGAAAAAAAGTGAGGAAGAGAATCGTTTTCATAAGCCATATGATTTCATTGTTATCATACCGCCGCTACAAATAAATTAAATTGAGAGGATAACAAGATGAAATACCTACCTGTAGGTATATAGAATATTTCTTTAATGGAATGATTTTTATTTAAGAAGCACTCACAACCAGATTTATGAAACTTCTGAAGGTGGGGAATAAAAGAATACGATCAAGCCAGAGGGATATTCAGAAAAATTGTAGTTCCTGAACTTACAGAGCTTTTTATGATAAACTCACCGTTTAAATCACGCATGCGTTGATGAATGGTTGTAAAACCTTGCCCCCATGATATATTCCCGGCATCAAATCCCTGACCATTGTCACGAACCTCTATGCCAAGAAGATCATCATACTGTCTCACATTTACTTCAGCTAAATTCGCACCGGAATGTTTAATAATGTTTGCCAACAGTTCCTGAACAGATTTAAATATTCCTGTTTCAAGTTCGGCATCCAGCCTGTTTTCCTGTCCTGAACCAGTAACCTGAATTTCCATATTTCTTGCAGCGGAAATGTTATCAGCCATTGCTTTAATTGCGGGAATTAATCCTTCATGAATGAGCACACCTGTCCTTTTTGAGTGCGCCAAATCACGAACGTGATCGTATGTCACATTAAGCACGTGACTTGCCTTATCGTGCATTTTTTTAACATCTTTCTTTCGTCCATTCATACCGAGACTATCCAGATACAGTTTTAGTGTGGCCAATAAACTACCAACCTCATCATGCAGCTCTTCTGAAATCTTTGCTCGTTCTTGTTCTCTGCCAGTCATCATCGCTTTAATTCCAAGCCATTCTTGCTCTCTCAACAACTGATCCATCTTTTGTTTTTCTAATTTTTCATTTTGTTCTGCAATTCGTCTCTTTTTGAAATTATTTTTCAGAAACAGTAAAGCTATAATGAGAGATGATGAAAGTAATAATGAAACCCCCAAAAAAATGAGACTATTTTGAACTTGTTTTGATTGAAGATTATCTATTTGAAATTCCATACGATCTATTTCATATAAAGCGTGTAACTCATCGATTACTTTCTGGCGCTCAATTGAAAAAATACTATCCTTTGCAGCCAATGTTTTGTCGAAATAGATGTTCGCAGAGTCCAATTGTCCGGTTGCAAAGTATGCCTTTGAGAGATTAGCCATTAGCGGCCAACGTTCTTCTGAGATTGATAAAGCAAGGCCTTGGTGCAAATATCTGATCGCATTGCCGGGTTCACCCAAAACGATATGAATCTGGCCAAGATTATTGTAGGTTGGTATCAGGTCTGAACCTGCTCCGATTGCCATTTTTGCCGTGAGTGATTTTTCATAGTACTCTAATGCTGACTGGTATTCTCCGTTAGAGTATGCAAACTGACCCAGGTTATTATAAATGATGCCCAAAGCATAGTTATCATTCAGTTCCTCTCCTAAAGCTTTGGCTTTTTTATTAAAGAATAATGATTGGTCAAGATCATTCAGCTTTAGATATTGTCCTGCAAGATTTGTGAGAGTAATGATTTCATATTGAGGTATTCTGAAAGTTTGGAAAACCGGCAATGCCATTCCATTATATTCTACTGCACGTTGATAGTCACCAAGATCTGCAAATACACCTGCCATATTCGTATGACACATTGCAAGATTTATATCGTGACCTATGCTTTCAAAATAAGCCGCACTTTCCATGAAGTGTTCGAGTGCTACACGGTGTTTCTTTTGTCTGAGTAATGAAACTCCAATCCGATTATTGGCAGAAGCTGAATGACTAAATTGTCCTGCAACTTCAAAATGATGCTTTGCCTTACTGAATGCCTCTTCAGCATTTTCAAAATACCCATTCGAAAAATGCAATCTACCCATTCTGTCCCAGATTAAAGCAATAACTGAGTCAGATTCTGCTGTCTCAAGACCAATTTTTAGATAGCCGAGAGCGGTTTTATGATCTTCAGTAGAAATAAGTTGTGATAAACCGATCTTTACAAGAGCAATTGAATCTGATTTTGCATTTCCTTTGATCTCATCTGTAACACTCATCGGAATCGGGTTATAGTTAAAAGGATAGCCGGTTAGACTGTGAGTCATGGTTAAAGTGACGATGAGATATATTGTAAAAAAAACTATCCTGCTCACTTTACAGATGTTTTAAAATTTTTGAAAAAGGTTCCTAAATATTTTTCAGTTATATCAGTTTTCACTGTTTTAAGCAGAAACTTCCTCTTTACTCATAAAACCGGCTGGGGCAATTCGTAACCACGAACTTCATAAATCGAACCTGCTTCACATAACACTACCCTGTCGCGGTGGTAACCCTGATGTGAATTATAGAGCCTGAATCTGCCTGCATGTATATGGAAAACAGACCGCTCGTCAGGCTGATCATGAATCATTACTTCCTCCGGATTTATTTGTCCGCTATCCAATAAAATTGCACCCGCAGCTTGTGCTATCATCTCTTTTTCATTCTCATCCAAATCATCGAAGTTACGGCCTCTTGTCATCATTTGTACCATCGGGCCCACCTGCGGATGATCAAGATAACCTTCAGTTTCGAAATCAAGGTATCCCAGTGAAATAGCTGCAATGACCGCATGTTGCTGTATAGCCCGCAATTCGGATGGGCTCAAATCATTCAGATTCCTTCCGAAGAGCATTCCTGATATATGCCGTTGTATCATCGGGTGTTCCATTACAGGTACCAGTGCCCTGACACCAATTTCACCGGTTTCAACATCTATGCGAACAGGTTCATTTCGATTTCTGACCATGGTTGCAACTGTATTATTCGTCCTTATCACAGCATTAAAAGAATAACTGACAGGTTCAGCAATCTCAAAGCGCATAGATCCGGAGAGTAATTCTGTCTCAAGTTCGCGGGAACTCCATCTTCCGCCATCAGCAATTGGCCGCAAATCGCTGCAATAAAGCCCACCTTTAGTAAAGCTTAGTTTCGAGGATTCGTTTATAATCAACCTGCTGTTTCGCTCACGGGTACCATCTTCAATGATCAATAGTGCACCTGAACCTGAAGCCGTTTGAATTATTGCCCCTGATTGTATTGCACTTCCCGGTACTGCCTGTACCCGGTTGCCGTCACTGTGAATGTGATAAACTGTTCCTGTTATCGTGCCAAAACGCGCAAAATGTCCGATACTTCGATCAGGATCGCATGAATCACCCGGGTTTTGGCCTGTTGCCGGATTGTTAAATGCACAAATCAGGATTATTACAAAAAAAGATTGTATCAGTTTGTTAAGAGTTTGCATGGGTAAACCTCATTGTTTTTAAGTTTCCGGTAATAAGCAAACTCTCTCTTTTATATACTGGCCTGTTATCAGGCCGGTTGATCAGCTCTCGTTTATTGACCCAACAATATTCACTGATATAATGATGCTACTATCAAGATAAACAAGTTTTAGAAATGCTACTGAAAATTTGATTTTTTGGATATTTGGTACTTCGCATAACTGCAATCGGATCTCGCCCCGCAGGGATCTAAATGGGAGAAATCGAATATCAAATGAACTTATACAGGTAACTTGGGGCGAGTGCCAAATGCTGTATTTACCAAGGCCGACAGTCTTCTGAAGCCGGTAAATATAAGATGCTCTGCAGCCGCCATGATTTGTCCTAAAAATCGTAGGTATAACCAAGCATCAGAGTAAAACTCTGATTTTGAATGTCGTTGTTTATAGCACTTTCACGGACCCTTTCTAATCCTCTTGTGTATCGTGCATCGAGTGTTAACGTGCCTATGAAAGGAACCTGAAAATCTATTCCGGAATTGATCACATACCCACGGTCTGCCTCTTTAAAGGCTGTTTCTGCGTCAGGAAAATTTCTATCGGCACAATCTCTTGCCGTTACCTCTACATCTCCTGATGTGAATGAAAAATTACATTCAATTCGCCAGGCAAAAACAGGGCCTGCACCGATATACGGATGAACAACATTTGTGCTCAAAAAAGGCAGATTTAACCTCAACAGAACCGGTACTTCTATATAGGCAAGGTTAAATTCGAGTTCATAATTATCAATGCCTGGTGTAAGATCCGGGTTAAATGTTTGCAAAGCCCGAATTTGATCAGAAAATCGTGTACCTTTTTCTGCATAGTAAATTTCAGGCACGATTGAAACCGGTCCGATATTAATAAGCCGTACTGAAAACCCGGCATTCAAACCCATCACTTCTTCCGCACCTGTTGCATCAGCACCTACAAACTTGGAGAGATTAATTCCACCCCGCAAACCTAACTGTGCGAGAACATTAACGTGAAAAAATGACAATAACAGAAAAGTTGTAACGAGTATTTTAAGACAACGCATATTGTATAAACATTTTTAAGATGTATATGCGTAATTAAGCTATTAATCGGCTCACAATAAAAAAAAAAGCTGCCATTTATACAATGGCAGCTTTTTATATTAAAATCTGAGATGAATAACTTATTGAATAACCATTTCAACTCTTCTATTCAGTCTTCTGGCTTCTTCGCTTACATTTGGTACAAGCGGCCTTAATTCACCATAAGCTTCAGTTCTGATTCTGTTTTCATCAATTCCAGCTTCAACGAGGAATCTTTTCACGGATGCTGCCCTTCTTTCTGACAGTCCCTGATTGTATTGCTCAGAACCAATATCGCAGGTATGGCCAGCTATTGTAATGTTTTTACCAGGATTCTGTGCAAGTGCCCTTACTACTTTAGCAAGTGTTGGCCTTGCTTCATTTCGAATTACTGATGAATCGAATGCAAATAGAACATCACTATCAATAGTAAGATCTACACGATCCATATCGGCAACAAGCTGCTCAAGATTGCTAAGCCTTCTTTCAAATTCATCCATTCTTTGTTGAAGTGCACGGATGTGCCGCTCATTTTCATCAATACGGGCAGTGTTATTATGAACCCGCTCATCAATATTAGCAACTCTGTCTTCAAGTGCTCTGATGCGGGCAATATCGACTCCAGGTGTGTAGGTATGCCAATCAGCATCGCGATCGCTGCTGCCAAACTTGATTTGAATTCCTGCAGTTAAGGAACTCCAGCTATCGGGTGTTCTTTTAAAATTGTCAATGGCTCTGTCTGGTCTCGTTCGGTGACCATCGATCAAGTCAGAATTTGCTACATTAAAATCGTACTGTGCGAATACATCCAGTCGCCTTCCGAGATTAACCCGTACGCCTGTTCCAAATACTGCAAAAACATCAATATTTGAATGGTCTTCACCTCTGTACTCTTCAGAGTGGAACAATTGTGGGTTACCCATGCTTGTTTCAACGTCATTAAAGATCAACCCAAGACCAACATTAGCATACAGGTTCACTGTTTCTGATGAAGATCCCAGCATTCTTAAAAGATTAATATGTGTGCTTAGAGAAGATTTAATATAGCTGTTGGTGAAATGTCTGTCATACCAGTTGCCATCTCTGTTTATCCCATCATCTTCGGTAGAAACAAATTCTCCGAATTGAAAATTGGTTTGTATCGCAAATGTAGGATTGGCAGCATAACGAAGGTTGAAACCAAATGTAGGATCATATTCAGTTCCTATATTCATATGCCCTATTGTAACCCCCCCAAGCAACCCAATGCTTAATCTGTTAGGCTCCTGATTATCCTGAGCTTCAACGGGTGAAACAATCACCATCGACGTAACAAGTAAAGCGATTATTAATGTATAAATGGATTTCATAGTGATTATTGGTTAATTGTTAGTAGTAAACAACCTTTTGATTTGGATTTTATATTATTAATGGGGGGTAATTGTTCCCAACCATATGATCTTTCAGATACACTTCAACAGGCTGTATTGTATTGCTTAAGTATCCAGATTTCTTTGTGACTGTTACAGTCAAAAAATACTAAATAATTCTAACTATTGGAATTATTCAAATAACATACTTCAAAATTTTAGCATTAATTTAATAAAAAATTTTTCACATTTTATACTAATTAATTTACAAGAGATTATCAATCTAATAAATAATCATTTACATTATGGAAGTAGGTTTAATTTATTTACTTCACAATATATCAAATTTATGTTTTCTGTTATTAAGAATTTATTAACATTAGCAACACTTTACAATAAGTGACCGAGATTAGGCAGAAATCATAATTGATTAGGCTCATTGCTCCGATGTTGGACATCCAGTTTAAGCATTTGTGGGTCTGAATAAACTGGAAATGCTATCAATGAAGAACGTGAAGGCCTGCACCTGTGCGTAAACCTGATCAATCCATAGCGAACATTTGATCGACAAAAAACGTATCATTCAGGTGGTAAGCCAACTGTTGCAGAGCATAATCAATTCTAACAAAAGCTTTAGTGTATACATGAGAGATCCCCTCATCAGAGTAATCCGTCAGAATTTCGAATTCAGCACCTGATAAATCTATTGACCGAATTGCATTTCGTAGCCTGATAATGAATGCCGGTGTTTTATATTCTGATGCATCCAAAGAACGCCTTGCATCTTCAACAAATCTGTCTATCTCAATCCGCAGGTTATGAATTGCATTTTCACGAGATAATTCTGATGCCTGAGTTGAATCATAAGATGATGCAAGGGCATATCCATAAAAAGCAATCTTGTCAAAGGAAGATGGAATAGCTGGCTCATACCAGGATGGGGAAGGACTTATGATCTCTTCTTCAACTGCAATATCTGGCTGATCAAAAATGGGTTCGGGTGATGAGCATGCACTCAACACAAGAGTTATTAAAAATAGATTAATAATGCTTTTCTTGAAACTCCAGATCAACTCTTTGTGAAAACCCGAAATATCTGTTTCTCTGATCGATACCATTTTAAATCTCCACATGGCTGTTACAAGAATAGCCCATCTTTCACGAATCCATTTAAAGTTTATCATTTATTGAAGCTTGAAGTGCCCGATGGAACCGCCTTCTGTTCTAATTTTAAGGTCTATTTCAGAATTATTACGGATAGATGATAATATTTCTCTTTCTACTGAAGTTAAATCGTCTGCCGTTTTTCCATTTACTTCCAGCAGTTCAGAACCTGCCTTAATACCTCTGTTCCATGCTTGTGAGTATGACTGAACCCTGTGGATATAGATATTAAATTTTTGGGGATCTTCAGGTGTTGAAAGGCCCCGGAGAATTAATCCAAGCTCTTCAAATTCTTTTTGTTCAATACCACGTTCTCTACCATTGCCGGGTATTTCATCAAAATATTCAAGTTCTCTTTCGCTTTCAAACTGCTCAATAACTGGTGCTTCAGCTACCGTGATTTCTCTCTCTTTAAGAGTGAGTGGCTGCATAAAAGTTTGACCTCTTCGCCAGATTTTCAATTCTATAATGTCTCCCGGCCGGAACATGGCAACTTTTTCCTGCAGCAAATTAGATTCATTTACTCTATCTCCATTAATGGCAAGGATTACATCATCCGGGCGTAAATCGGCTTCCAGAGCGGCACTGTTTCTTCCGATTCCATTAATTAATACACCTTCAATGCGATCGAGATTGATGCGTCGCGCTATTCTGTCATCCACAGTTTGAATTCCAACTCCCATCATACCGCGCTGTACTTCCCCGAATTCAATAATGTCACTGGCAACTTTCAAAGCCAGATTACTGGGTACTGCAAATCCATAACCCTGGTAAGTTCCGCTTTGTGTTGCGATGGCAGTATTGATCCCGATTAATTCACCACTTGTATTAACGAGTGCCCCACCACTATTCCCACGGTTTATAGCTGCATCAGTTTGTATAAAGCTTTCAATACGGTACTCATCATTAATAATTTGCACATCCCGGCTAAGCGCACCTACTATACCGGCAGTAACTGTTGAGCGAAGCCTGAAAGGATTTCCTATGGCAAGTACCCACTCCCCAACCTCAACTCTGTCTGAGTTTCCAACAATTGCAGGCTCCAGGCCAGTAGCATCAATTTTCAGAACTGCAAGATCCGTACTCGGATCCCTGCCTACAACACGGGCATCATAAGTTCTTTTATCATGAAGTGTTACTGAAATTCCATCGCGGAGAGCGTCTTCGATTACATGATTATTTGTAAGGATATATCCATCTGAAGTAATGACCACTCCGGAACCAACAGTGCGTGCTCTTGGTGGCATAAAACGATCCCAAAAACCATTTTCTTCATCGTCATTACCGCCATTTCTCATCTCCCTGCTTCTGTTTGAAATTACGGTTTCAATATAAACAACGGTAGGAGTCACATTTTTTGCAACATTTCTGAAAATAAAACGGTCGTCTATTCTTTCAAGGTCTTCATTGCTCCAGAATGGAACGTCACTACGCTGTACCTCTGTTATGCGAACTTCTGCCAGATCAAATGAAAATGATCCTTGTCTGAAAAGCATCAGAATCATCCCAAGCATTATCCCAATCAGTAAGAGAAGGATTCCTGAAAGTATTTTATCTCGAATTTTCATATTAATGATTTAGAATCTGATCAAAAATGTTATCTGATGATCGCGGTGTAACGCCTCCCAAGTGATAACGAATATATTTATCTAAATATTCAATTAACCCGCTTAGTTCACTATTTGTTATTTTTTTTTCAAAATTTGAAATTTTTTTTTCCAGCAAAATTCCCCTAAGAAATAAAAATTGATTTTCAGTTAGAGAAATTGAGTAAGCCTCATCAGCTGTGTTTGATAACGTGCCTGATTCAATATTCATATAGCCGCGTACAGGTGATTTTGTTTCAAGCAGTTCATCTGTCTGCAGGCCTATTCCTATGTAATGGAGAATCCTTCTTTGAATGTATGGAAAATATTTTCTTGAAACATCCGGCCTTTCGTTTATCCATTTTAATAGCCTGACGATAAAATCGAAAAGTGATTCATTCACTTCATTTTCATGTATCACCTGTTTTAACAGTTCCATTGATGTAATGGCAAGAGCCATTTTTTCTACATCAACCCTCAATGCCTCGAGCTTTTCGATGAATGAAACATCCGACAGGGTTTGAATAGAACGCGATGGCCTGTAATAAAAAACAACCTCAAGAACCTGGCCTGATACCAAATAAGATGAGAATTTACTCTTTGGCCTTTTAGCTCCTTTTGCAATAACAGAAATGAGGCCTGCTTTACGTGTAAAAAGAGTGACAATAAGACTTGATTCACCATAATCAACAGTGCGTAAAACAATTGCTTCTGTTTTTGTGATCATGATCTTATTCTAAAGTTGGTAATTAGTGTTTTTGCAAATCAAAAATCAGGATACAAATCTTAAAGGTAGTTCAATCATGCATCATTTTTTTGTCTTCAAGCCATTGCACCATAGAGGGCAGGAAAGTTAGGGCCGTGAATAAGGTCATTCCAATACCTACAACTGCCATTATTCCTATAGACTGAAGCCCGGGATGAGTAGTAAATAACAGGCCGGAGAAACCCATCATGGTTGTAAACGACCCAATTGTGATATGCTGCCCGGTGCTTGAGAGAACCTCCCACATATTTCTTCTGCCTTCATCCCTGAAACGGTGTGCCAGATGAACTCCATTATCACAGCCAATTCCCAAAACAGCAGGCAGTACAACCAGATTATAGAAATTAAATTTCAGGCCGAATATTAACATAATCCCGAAAAGCCAAATCAAACCAATAATTAATGGTATCAATGCAATCAGTGACCATCTGAGATTTCCAAAAGAGAAAAGGATAAATAAAAATACAATTACAAATGTTGCGATAACCATATAAGGACTCTCCTCCCTCATAAGTTCCAGCATTGATGCTGCAACAATGGATGTACTTGCAGCATGATAAATTTTTCCGCTGTTCAAAACCACTTCAGAAATTTCTTCCTTAAATGCGATTGAAAGCAGCCCGTCGGATAAACTTCTGTTGGGATAAACGATCACAAACCGGCCAATTTCTCCATCGCGTGTGGTAAAGCGGTTTTTAAGAAAGTCTGGAATTAAATCTTCATCAAGTGGTTCGGTTGTCTGGGAACCTCTTCTTAAAATATCCAGTGTTTCACTTTCCTGGTTTACAATGAATGTATTTTGAAGCAGCCTGCGGATTTCGGAAATATACTCAAGTTTTTCATTTGCCAGCTCCAGGTTAGGTGGAAAACGCTCCTGCAGTGCTTCCACATCGAGGATCATCGTATCCGGATTATTGCGTTTCCTCTCCCGTAGCTGTTCAAGTATTTCAAACACATCATCATCATTATCTGCAACAATATAAGCCGGATTTCTCCTTGAGCTTTGATTTACTCCACTTGTAAAATCCCTGAACTGTTCATACTCCTCAAACACAGGCTCAAGCTTTCCGAAATGATATTCAAACCGAAGGTTTCCGGATAAACTGATTACGATTACAGAAACAAGAAACCCAAATATGACAATCGTTCTGGAATACGGAAACCTTCTAATTATGGGGTTCACTTCTGATTTTTCAGATCTTTTAATGAGTAATATCCAGTGCCATCTGTCGAATAATACCAACAGTGCAGGAAGCAGGAACAACATACAGGCGAGTGCCAGTATAATACCTGTTCCTGCAATAAACCCAAATTCAGAAAACCCCCTGAAGTCGGCAAACATCAACACAAACAGAGCAGACGCTGTTGTAATTGCGCTAACAAAAATGGCTGTTCCGGTTCTCTGGTATGCCTCCAGTACACTTCTCTGCACACTTTTACCTGATGCACGGAATTCGATATATCTGGCGTAATAATGAATGCCATAATCAATCCCAAGGCCAAACAAAATCACAAAAAGAACCGATGTCATGGTGTTCAGTACACCGAGGTAAAAGTAGGTAATGCCAAATGTCCACAATAGGCTAACGAGCAATGGAATGCCAATCACCAGTACCGGAACCGGTGTTCTGATAAGATGTTGCCAAAAAGAATGCCTTTGTTTGCTGTTGTCTCCTCTTTTGTAGTTGATATACTTTTTTGAACCAAAATAAAGCATTACCAAAAGGATAACACTGCTGAAGCCAAGTGCAAAACTGTTAAAAACGTCATCCATAATAGATTCGAATTCATTAAGATGACGTTTAAGGCGCCCCCCGAACCGTACTTCCATTTCAGGATGGAATGAAGCAGGATCCAGTGATGATATAAGTTCCTCATAAGTTTCAAACATATCTTCAAGGTAGCGGATATCACTTTGTGAACCCGTTGGAAAGAGAGTCAGAATCACAAGGGTGCTGTCATCACTTGCCGGGTACTCGGGCGGAATCAAATCATCATAACTTTCCCTGAATCTGTCAATGCTTCTATCATCTGTTTCTTCATCAATATCATCCTCAAAGTCATCAAGAAAATCGACGAAAAAGGGATTGGCTTCCTGTCGGGCAGTTTCTATCTCATCCTCAAGAAATTCAATAATTTCTTGCAACTCACTTACGGTTGCCAGATAGAGTGCATTATCTTTGAGTATATCTGTATCTCTTCGAAATTCTGCCCTGTTAAAATAATTAAAACCTCTCCTTGGGTAATATAATTCAAGACTTCGTTCTGCCAATAGTTCTGCAAAGGCTACATTTGCTTCAAAATCAGGCGACTTGATTGCCACTCTCATCTCGGTTTCTCCACCTGCCACCTCCTGAAGCTGATTTAATGCGATTACATTTGGATGGGTTTTCGGCAGCAGATTGGCTATGTCTGTGTCTACTCCAAGCTTGATGGCATAATTGGCCGCGAAACCGGCTGAAACAACTGCTATGATTACAACCCATAACGGATAACGGATATTAAACTCAACAATGGGTTGAAAAAAACGAATAATTTTATGCATCCTCTAACTAAAACTTAATCGGGTAAATCACGAAAAATACGGAATTTTCGCAAAAGAATATTAACTGTAACGATTTATTACAGTTTGAGTCCGGATATCGGACAACTGTTTATAATCTGAACGAATTGAAGTCTATAATTATATTTTTTGGCCAGTTTTTTTGAAATTATGATAAATTAATAATTCTGAAACATTTTGAATAAGCATTTGCCCTAATAGAAATATGACAGCTTTTATGAAAAATCAATTTTGTGATTTTGAGCTGTTAATACTTCATTTTATTGCCTGCAAATAATCAATTACTGAAATTAAAAAATAATTTAACCGCAATGAATACCGGTCAAACCAAACAAGGAATGAAAATCATTGGTGTCATTATTTTGATATATGCCTTATTGGTCGCAACTCATGAAGGTGAGTTCTGGCCATTCAGTATCTATCCAATGTTTTCACAGGCTGGCAATCCATGGACCCGGGCTATGGTTTTGGATGTAACTGATACCACTGATGATTTGATATGGCATGTACAAACCCTTGATGGAAAAATGGGATCACCGGTTTCCATGCGCAATATCGGTGTGGATCAGATCGACTATTCCAACTTCATCTCCAAAACTGAAAACTGGACTGAATCGCGCCGGGATGCTCTAAGGCAAATGTTCGGTCCGGAAAACATTGGAAACAGCAGATGGATGGCCGCCAAGGTTCATGGGAAGATGATTGGCAGAGACTCGGTTACCGTTACTATTCAGCCTTTTTTACTTGTTACTGCTGATACAGTTCATATGAACCCGCTTCTTGGCGAAGAATATTACTTCCAAGGTGATCATTAATGAAATGGGCAGAAAATATTGGCCGCGGACTATTTGAGCCTGAACGCAGTACCAGCAACGGCGAACTGTGGTTTTTCAAATTTTTGGAGCTTTTCGTCTCAGTATACACTGTAATTTTTGTCTGGGAGTGGGGTTGGTATACTCAGCTTCGTAATGTGGAGGTTGTGCTTCCACTCGGGCTCGCTAACTACATGGATGTTTCACTTTTTTTTGATCACAACCTCGCACTAATTAATGCGGCACTGATAACCCTGTTAGTCATCCTATGTTATTTCAGAATTGGGCCAAAATGGCTGTATATGGTTGTATTGATCCTGTTTCATTTACAATATGTAATTCGCTTTTCACAGGGTGAAATCCCGCACAGCCAGAACCTTATCGGAATGTCAGTTTTTTGTTTTGCAATTGGAGCCTGGTTTTTCCCGGGAGAAAAACAAATGCCGCGCTTTGTGTTGGGTTCAATCATATTTTTTATCGGACTCGGTTATACATCGGCATTTTTTTCCAAACTGATCGGAACCGGTTTTAACTGGTACGATGGACGGCATCTATGGCTCTGGATCAGCGAAAAAAGTATTGATATTCTGTCGCGGGAAGGTGTATACCAACCCAATATACTGCAGCAAATGGCATTAAACAGTACTGCAATTGCATCGGTAATCCTGCTGATTGGGTGGTTTACCGAGCTGATTGGGTTTACGATGTGGTGGAAAAAAATCCGCCCTTACACCACTGCCCTGCTCATTGGTATGCACATTGGCATTACCCTTACCATGAATATCCGGTTTGATGCGTTCGTGATGCAGCTCATACTTGTAGGGTTCCCCTGGTACAAACTCATCGACCATTTTACCGTTTCCATGCCGGATATAGTAAGAAAATGGATTTAGACTGCCTGGATCAGCTGTTGTGGAACATATAACTGCAATCAACTGCGTCAATCCCGCAGCGAAAGCCCGGTTCCCCACTCTCTGGCATGTAACGGATTGAATCAACGTTTCGGTTTGCAAATCAAGAGAATTGCTATGCTCCAAGTGCTTCACGCATAAAAATAATCCGCTCGGGGTCAGGAATGACGATTTGGGGTGAATTGCGTTCGATGAAAAAGAACAGAATGGATCGTTAAACCTGCAAGAAATACCACTGTTGCAAATGCACCCGAAACCAAAACCGCTTCATAAAGCGTCAGGTCTGATCCTGACAATATTAGATTTTTTGAACTGAGATAACTCAGCCCAGTGAAGAATATGATAACTATTCCGGTTAGCAACCATACAGAATGCTTTTTTGATTTTTCGCCTCTTTTACCTGAAAAACGGCGGTATAAAGTTAGATTGGCTTCATAGATTCTTGTCCAGTTTAAAAAAACGGCATACGCCAGAAAGTTGGGGAGAAACGCGATATTAAGCATCATCATGGTTGAAAAATGAAACAGCACAGCCAGGCAAACAAACCGTTTAAACCACTTGCCACTCATCACTGCAAACAAAAAACCTGCCTCAAACAAGACTGTTGACCAATCAAGAAGCTCCCAAAACAATCCATTATCCAGATTAACGAACCATGTTGCAAGGAGAGCGTCACGCTCGCGTACAAAAAACTGATTGAACAAATGCCCCTGGGTTGCCTGTGTGGAAAGATCTAACCAACCACCAAGAATTTTTGGAAATGCCGCTGTAAACATCATAAAACCAATCAATAATGCAAGCATGGTCACTGGCCAGCCATGTACTTCATGCCTTGCCCCTTTCCGGATGGAATCAATCGAAAAAGCAGCCCCCCAGTTACTGAAGGCCATTACAATCGGAACCATAGCAATAAATATTTCATGATTCACTTTGCCAATACTGTAAATAAGCCCCTGAAGTGAAAGTATTGCGAGCCCTGCAACAATTGACGATAGTTTTGTATAGTATCCAAGCAGCAAACCTGCAATTGAAAAAAGAAGTACAGTATGCAATAACTGAAATACAGCATACGATGGGAATCCATCGAAAATCATCAAGGGGCCGGGGGGTGGTGCAAAAAAATCTACCGGGAGTGTAGAAAGATATACAAAATGAGAGCTTCCCTGCCCGGGAATCAGAAAAAAGATTATGAAAAGTGCGGAAAAAATTCTCAGCATCCCAAGCCCTTCTGCCGTCACCGGGAATGATTCAAATATCCATCGGTCAAATCGGGTCTCTGTAACTGTCATCTGCTCACGAAATTGACACTTGTTCGCGTTGTTTCGGTCAATGAATCCCTTACGGCTCCAGAATCACTAATGGAATAATATTCAATCAAACCAACCACATCCATCCTAACCGGTACATCACCAGCTGCTCTTTTGGCCTGAATTTCAAGCCAGTTTATAGCCTGTGGACTGAAGGTTTTAATATTTGAAGCATCACTAAAATGGGTGCGCATGAAACCCGGTACCTGTGAGAGGGGAATTTCAGGAAAAAGCTCTTGTGGTTGCAGGGATATAGGTTCACCTGATTCACCCGGATATACCACAAACTCAGTTTTTGCAATTTCAAATCCACCTTCATAGATATATACATTTTTAAACCCTGGAAAAACAAACGCCGGCCATGGTTCACTGTGATAAAACCCCACAATTCCTACTATCCCATATTGTACCGGAAGCCATATCATTACACCAACAAATAAATATTTAATTGTCTTCTTACTCATCATTCAGTGATTAATGACTATCTTCTGCATTAGAATCCATATTTTTTGTACTTCCAGAAAAACAGCTCTCTGATGATAAAAGTACTTCATTACAAAACCAATTTCCTAAACAAATCAGAGACATTTATTGACAGATTAATTCGTAATCACCAAAATTATAACCCGGTGGTTATGTGTTTCAGAAAACGTGCTTACACAGACGGATTAAGAATTCACGAACTCCCGAAACTAGGGTTTAAGTCAAAGGTTAACCATGCAGCTTTTCACTTAAACCTTTCCCTTCCGTGGTTTCGAAAAACAATAATGCTTGAGAAACCGGATCTGATTCACGCACATTTTGGGTACGATTCGTATAAATTGCTCTCAATTTCTAATAAAACAGGTATTCCTCTGGTAACAAGTTTTTATGGTTCGGATGTATCAAGGCTGCCGATGGAGTGGGGATGGATTAAACGGTACCAAAATCTCGCTGTTTATGGTGCAGCATTTATTGCGGCATCCGATTTTATGAAAAAACAACTTGTAGGCCTTGGATTTCCTGAACATAAAATAAGTATTGTGCGTTTTGGTTTGAATACCGCTGAATTTAAATATTTTGAGGGAAACCGGGATTTGACTTCCATTATGATGGTTGGCCGGTTGGTTGAAAAAAAAGGATTTATGTATGGAATTAAAGCTGTTTCAAATCTGATCAATAAAGGCAGAATTATCACATTGAATATATTTGGCGACGGACCAATGATGAACTCACTCCAGAAATTTGTGAGAGAGCTAAATATTCAACATCTGGTTCATTTTCATGGATTTCAGCCACTTGAATACATCGAACAGGAAATGGAAAAGCATGGCTTGCTGCTGGCTCCGAGTATCACTGCATCAGACGGCGATATGGAGGGTTTACCTAACACTGTTCTTGAAGCAATGGCAAAAGGAACCATTGTAGTTTCGAGCAGGCATGCAGCTATTCCAGAAGCCATAATTCACGGACAATCCGGGTTTCTGACAGACGAGAAAAATGTTAACGGAATCGCTGAAATAATTGAATCGGTACTGGACAATAACTACGATATAAATAAAATACGGCAACTCGCGAGAGAAACAATTGAAAAGAATTATACAATCGAAAATATGGTTTCCGGTGTAGAAAATATCTATTCAAGTATCCTTTCCAAGAGTTAGCTACCAGAACATGAGACGGCATTGCCCAATAACCACCAAAACGTTAAATGTAAAATAATAACGTCAACCAAATTTAGGAATCTACACAAAATCACTTGTCCATCGTCTATTGTCTTGTTTTTTATGAAGAAAGAAACTTGAGCATAAGCCAATCCTTAAACTGCAGCCAATCCTTGTTTGTGATAACTCTGAATACTGTTCCAACAACTGCAAAAAGAAGCAGGTATACAATCAGAGAATAAATCAAGCCCAACAATGTGTTATCTTCTGCAATTAAATGATACCGGCTATACCATACCGGTAATGCTGTGAGTGTAGCAATGGCGATGACCTTTAAATAAAATGGAAATGGAAGTACTTTACTTACAGGAAGTTCCATGTGACGACTAATTCGCCGCAACGTAACTCCCCAATTATAGAAGTTTGCTATAAAAGTACCAGATGCAGTACCGATGATTCCATACATCCAAGTAAGTGGAATGCTGAGAATGATATTCGCGGCAACCAGATTCAGGCTTAGATAAAAAACGCCTTTTGTATCACCGTAAGCTTGTAGGATACTTCCATAATTTGTAACCCTGAGCAATACGATTAGGTTAAAAATCATAAAGGGTATCACCGAATTGCGGTAGCTTGTGTCTTCTGTTTCAGCAACAAATGCTATCAAATCTGATGCGATTACAATGGATACAATGGTTAACGGAACCACCAATAAACAAACTTTTTGAATCCCTTTATACCAAAGCTGAACCAATTCTTCCCTTTTACCCGCAAGTTGATAGGATACATACCGGCTGATTAATACGGAACCAACTGCAAAAGGGATCACCCTGATGACAGGCACCTCTTGTGCACCAACTGTATATTCGGCATACGCCGATGCTGGAAGCATTACTGATACTATGAATTTATCTGTATAGCGATTAATTTTGTTTACAAGCGATGAAAGTCCCAAAGGAACGGCAAAATTGATTTGCTGTCGTACTGTTATTCCTGAATCGGATAATTGCCCGGCCGGCAAGACCAGTTTCATCCATATCAATGAGCCGAGAAACCGGATAATCGCATAGGCGAGCATACCGTATATCGCGATTATGAGTGGATACCCTAATGCCAGGGGCCCGACTAAAAATGCAAGGATCATCATACTTGTAGCCATCTCAAATACAGCCGATTCTTTCTGTCGGTCGAGTGCCAGCAATATGTTTGTAACCGGCCAGGTTGGAATCTCAAGTAATACAATAAGTGCCATCAAAGGGAGAAGTTGCTGCACAGTTGATATACTTTCACTGTCCCATTCAGGCAGAAGAGATGGAGCAAGATAAGTAATTACAAGAATAAAGGAGGCTGAAACGATTGCCGTAGCCAGAAGAATGAATGTGGTTTGCAGTACAAAAGCCTTACGGGCACTGCCTGAAACTCTTTCAAAGAAATAGAATACACTGTCTGGAAATCCAAGTGTGGCAAGATTTCGGGCCACTTCATGAATCATAAGCAGGTAACCAATGATCGCAAAATCCGTTTTCGAAAGAATTCGGATTATGGCAATTACGATAACAAGGTCGATTATCGTAGTAATAATTCTGGAAAAAACAATTACTCCCGTTTTCTCGGTAAGATTTGGGGATTTGTCAGACATGTATAGTTAGTTCATCTAAAATGGAAGCAAGCTGACGGGTGGTGTACTCAGATGAATAAATCTCACGGTTTGCATGATCTGACTTTTCAGAGAAAGCAACAGAACCGTTTTTCTTTTTAGCTAATACAAAATCGGTTAATAATTCAGCAATCCGGCCGGTTTCTTCTGGGTGTAATTGTATACCGGATTTAGTTTTTTCTATGATTTCACCTATCTCGGGATTTGAAACTATACTAAGAATAGGTACGTCTACAGATAGATAATCCCATAGTTTTGCAGGTATGATATCGTCTCGCTCAACATTGGTGCTCAATAAGAGAATATCTGCACTTTTTAATACCGATGTCATGTATTCCGGCATAACAGAATCATGAGAGACAAAGAATTTGCCAAGATCTAATTTTTGAATATTATCATGACACTCAGAATCAGGAAATCCAAAACTGTGAATTCTGATATCTTTTAAAATATCCGGTGTATAGATTTTCAGATTATTCAGTGCTTCTGCAATATGTTTTACCGGGCTTAGCCTTCGGAAACGCCCAAAGAAAATTACATTCAGTTTATCTCGATCAAGATTTTCATCCCACTTATTTACAGGGTTCGGATTGAGAAGATTGCGGTCGAATGAGTTAAATATAGTAACTGACTTATTTGCAATATTTGAGTACGTTTTCGTGTATTTTATTCTCGCTTGTTCCGAAGTGAATGTAATCCTGTCGGCGCGCGCAAGAATTTTTTTTTCAATTTTTTGATCCCAATGCGATGAAAAAGAAGACCTGGCTCTCAGGTTTACTTGTGAAAGTGTCCAGGGATCACGAAAGTCGGCAATAAACGGTTTATTCAGATCATTGGAAATCTTCTCACCAAGCCACAGGCCCGACCACGGATCACCTGTAGCCCATACAATATCCGGGTCAATTTTTTTAATTTCGGTATATATAGACCTGTATTTTGCTTTAAAAAGGTAAATCCATGTATCTAAAGGGGTTTGTTTATCAATCCAGTTCAGTACAGCCTTAGAAAAGTTTTTACTAAAACCGGTAGTTTCAGATTTTTTTTCCGATGCGCCTGTTTGATCAAATGGAGTGCTGGTCTCTATAACCGTAATTCCATCGAGTAGCTCTTTCTCTATTGTGGTTTTATTACTACCCGGTGCTCCAATAGTCAGAACAACAGGTTCATATCCAAATTTTTTCAGATGAATTACAAATTTGAATGGTCTTAATGCCCCAACTCTTCTTCTTGGTATGAAGTACGGAGCTATCATCAGTACTGTTTTCATAACGTCTTTTCAAAAACAATGGACCAAAGGATAATTGTGATAAAGTAAAATTATCCCCTATCAAAAACTGGTATTTTTTGCTTTTGAATCAACCGCTGCCAGTTTTTTTCTGAAAAATCGTTGAGGTGTTTCTTTTGATGCAGCCAACCGAAATGGAGACAATAAGGGGTTACATACATAAAATCACTCTTGCCCGGAATAATCGTTAATAATTTCAAGAGAAGCAGTTGAAGCCATCGATATTTTAATCCTTTAAGGTCGTTCACAAAACGGTCTGTGTAATAAAGGCAACTTACGTTATTAAAATTTTCGTCATGAATGGTAAAATTGTCGATATAATCAATTTGCGGACTTTCATAACCGTTGAGCCATGGAAAAACCTGTAACTTCATTTTTGCCATTGCCATGGAGAGGCTCCATTCACAACTTTCATCATTTCTGCCTGACTCTTCTTTTCTGCTTCTGAAATGTGTAAAACTTTGGTCCTTAAAAAAGCTTTTTGCTTCTTCACACACAGTTTCAGCTAATTTATCATCAGCTATATAAATCATACCAGCCTGAACACGGCTCAGGTAAGTAAGGTTAAATCTTTTTAAAGTGCGCTTTCTTTTAAATAAAAGCAGGTCAGTTAATACAGAAAGGCCTTTTGAAGAACCAAAAAACAGATCAGCCTTTTGGTTGCCCGTGATCGTAAATTTATAACCGGATAATGAACACCACAATCCATCCGGATTTTTACACCAGATTGTATCGGAGTCTAAAATGATATTTCTTTGAAATGGCAGAAAAAGGTAGAGGTTATGTTTGAACCCGTTTATGGATTGAAACTCTTCAGGCAACTGAAATATGAAGTTAAACTCACTTTCAACTCCATAGTTCTGTAGAATTTTTTTGTGTTGAGGGGAACAAAAAAGTGCAACATCACGTCTGTTGTCATGGCGCCGAAGTGTGGTAACACTTGCCAGTGCATTCTTCAGGTATTTTTCATCCCCATATGTAACAAATACATACCCTTCAGAATTTAATTTTACGCCATTGAAATCGCAGATCATTTATATGATTTAAGTAGTTACACGAGCCGCTCGTCTTTGCAGGCTTTGTAATAGAGCATCAAATCCGCGTTGTCGAATAATACTCTGAAATTGCCGGTTATAAGATTCCGCAGTTGATACATCATCAATTGTCATATCTATAATCATCCACTGATTGCCTCTCAATTCAAGAGCATAATCTACCGGTGTCCTGACTTTTTCCAGTTCAGCAATAGTTCTAACAATCGCACTGTTTCCGTCAACAGTAATTTCTTCATATGTAACATCGGCACGGTAAATGTCCAGCCTGTTCAGAGAATTATCCCGAATAATTGTTGCAAACAATGATACGAATTCTTCCTGCTGTTCGGTGGAAATTTCGTTAAAGGTATTCCCAAGTGCAAATTCCGCCATTGCCTGGTAATCAATAACATCGTTGATGATATCCTTTAATTGATCACGTTGTTCCTGTGTATATTCTGTTCCCGATGGGCCAAGAAGCTCTTTTATTTCCTCGTCTCTATCCTCGAGCATTCTCCTGATTTCATCAGAAGCTGCTTGTGATGCCAGTGAAGGTGCGAGCCAAACTATGATGAAAATGATTGAAACGAATAATCTGTACATAGTGTATTAATTTATTGATAATTTTTGAATCGGTATACCACCAGATTTATATAACTCTGCTATCTTTTTATTCAAGTCGAATATATTTTGTTTCAATTGAATACGCAGTTCGAATTCTTTTTGTACTGAATCGAGGAGATCTTCAACATCACCAAATCCAATATCGTAATTCAGCTGTTCATTACGCACCCAATTGCGTGCTATTACCAATGCCTCTTCAGTTTGTCTGAGCCTCATTTCGGCAATTACAGCTTCTCTATATTTTTCGTTGATTTCAAGTGTAATTCCATCGGTTACAGCTTTGTGCAGATCGTTTATTCTCCGATACTCTATTTCCGCCCGGTCTACACTGTTTCGAATACCGGAAAAATTTAAATTCTGTCTGATACCAAATCCAACGCCTCCTGATGCATAATTCGTATTATTGATGATAAATGGATTGGTTTGACGCGGCCTGTTTGGTGTATTGGCATAACTTCCGGTAATCCCAAGAAAAAATAATGGGTATTGCTGTGCTCTTGCCGCATCAAGTCCGCTTCTGAGAGCGTCGATTCCGGATTCAACGCCACGAAGCTCAGGCCTTGCATTTATTGCCATTTGCAAATAGTATTCGAACTCATGTATTTGATAAGCAACAGGATCCAGAAAATTCTCTTCCGGGATATAGAATTGATCCGGGCCTGCCTGTAAAGCATAATTCCAGATTCTTTTAATAAAATCCATACCTTCTCTCACCTCTACGCGCTGAACCTGAAATTCTGATTTAAAAATTTCAAATTTAAAAATATCCGATTCCTTGATATCAGGATCTCCTTCATCACGCATACGGTATAATTCCCTCTCCAGACGGTTCATTTCACGGTCGCCCTCGTCAAGGATTCTCGAAATTTCAATTGCAAGAAGATAACTGTAATAAAGTTCATATAATTGCAGTTCTGCTTCTGCTTTAACCGCATCAAACTGAAACTCAGCAGCCCTTGCTCCTGACCTTGCTGCATCAATCGCACTTCTAATTGCACCCCAACTATAAATCGGCTGAATAGCATTCAACTCTGCACGAGTAAATATTGCCCAATCTTCCCAGTCATTCTCAAGGTTTGGGTCAAGATAAAATTGGCCAGGCGGTAAGTTTCTGGGATCTTTACTTACAACACCCGGAATAACTCCATGTTGAGAACTGAAATCTACTCTTGGCAAAAAACGTTGCGACTGAGCCAGCCCTACACGGTTATTTGCCAGATCAACAGATCTTCGTTCATATGCTACCTGCCCTGATGCCTGTAAGCCCCTGTCGATAAACTGAGAAAGATTTACTCTAAGTGTGTCCTGAGCACTAACACTATGATTGAGACTTGTAAGGATTATAAAGATAACCGAAAACAGGATAAGTACTCGTTTGGTCATATTGATGATATGTAATTTTAAATTTCTATGCCTGAACGAATCAATTACATCTTTATTTAAAAAGAAAAGCCCCAACAGATGCTGAGGCTTGAAATTGCTAAGGGAGAGGGATTCTCCCATAGGGATCCCTGCGGGGGAACCACCCGGAGACTTGCACCTCAACGGTTTTTCCATCACATTCTTCCGCAGTATTACTGAACTGGACATCTGAAAGATGTGTGATCCATTTGCTTCGCTACATAATGGCGGAGGGAGAGGGATTCTCCCGAAGGGATCCCTTTGGGGGAACCCCCGGAGACTTGCGCCTCAACGGTTTTTCCCATCGGGATCCCTGCGGGGCAAGACCGCCGCATTCATCCACAATGATTGCATTCTGAGTGCATAGAAAATCTCCATTTCATGTAACTCGCAATAAAATGGCGGAGAGAGAGGGATTCTCCCGAAGGGATCCCTTTGGGGGAACCCCCGGAGACTTGCGCCTCAACGGTTTTTCCCATTGGGATCCCTTCGGGGCAAGACCGCCGCATTCATCCACAATGATTGCATTCTGAGTGCATAGAAAATCTCCATTTCATGTAACTCGCAATAAAATGGCGGAGAGAGAGGGAT
>PWLN01000280.1 GCA_003559375.1 Balneolaceae bacterium
AAGGACGAAGGATTATTTAATGTCTATAAAGATGGTTCAACCTTTTATTATGAAATTCCGGATTCGATTCTTGGGCGTGAAATGCTGATGGTTTCACGTATATCACGTACTGCCGATGGTATTTTGTATGGCGGAATGAGAAGCAATAACCAGGTACTTCGCTGGGAAAAACGCGATAAGAATATATTACTTCGGCGGGTATCTTTTTCGAATACTGCAAGTGATACATTACCAATATTTGAAGCTGTACGAAACTCCAATTTTGAGCCTATTATTGCTTCATTTGATATCAAGGCTTTCAATGAAGATACTACCGGATCTGTTATTGATGTAACCAGTCTCTTTACAACAGATATACCCGCGCTTGGGCTGCCACAACGATTCCGTCAGCAACACCAGGTGCGCCGTGTGGATGGCAGCCGGACGTTTATCGAGCATATCCGGAGTTTTCCCGAGAATATTGAAGCACGGCATCTGCTAACTTACGAGGCAGCCAGCCCTCCTTCAAATGCCGATGCGAATACAATTTCTATTGAAATCAACCATAGCATGATCCTGATGCCCAAAAAACCCATGCAGCCCAGGCGGCCGGATGCACGGGTTGGATATTTTACAGCAAACCAGGTCGATTTTGGTACTGAAGAACACCGCGCCAAACCTGTTCGCCACATCACCCGGTGGGAACTCATACCCAAAAACAAAGAAGCCTATCTCAGAGGCGAGCTTGTAGAGCCCGAAAACCCAATCATTTTTTACATTGACCCTGCAACACCTGAACAATGGAGGAAATGGCTCATTCAGGGTGTTGATGACTGGCAGATTGCATTCGAGGCAGCCGGTTTTAAAAATGCCATTTATGGTAAAATGGCACCCACGCCTGAAGAAGACCCCGACTTTAGCCTTGAAGATATTCGTTTCCCCAGTATACGGTACTTCGCATCTCCGATACAGAACGCTTTCGGGCCCCACGTTCATGACCCACGCTCCGGGCAGATCATGACCTCTGCTATCGGCTGGTACCATAATGTGATGCGACTTCTGAGAAACTGGTATTTTGTACAAACCGCTGCTGCCAACCCCGAAGCCCGTTTTACGCAATTTGAGGATGATGTGATGGGTGAGCTGATCCGGTTTGTATCGGCTCACGAGGTAGGCCACACTCTTGGCCTGCCCCACAATTTCGGCTCAAGTTACGCGGTTCCTGTTGATTCTCTTCGATCACCCACTTACACCAGTAACCACGGCACTGCTCCCTCTATCATGGATTATGCCCGTTTTAACTATGTTGCACAACCGGGTGACGGAGTAACCAACTTTTTTCCCGCAATCGGTGAATATGATATCTGGGCCATTAAATGGGGCTATACATGGTTTGGTGACATGCCTGTAGAAGAGCAGGAAAAAATTCTTCACCAGTGGACTACCGAAAGAGCTGATGACCACCGATATTTTTACGGCCGGCAGACATTAAATCCGGTTGACCCACGATCAAACCGTGAAGACTTGGGGGATGATGCAATGAGAGCAAGCTATTATGGCCTGAAAAATCTGGAAGTGATCACTGATAATCTGATTGATTGGGTCGGAAAAGAAGGAGAAGATTTTGCAGAACTCGCAGAGCTATACGAGCAGATTCTTGTACAATGGAGCAGGTATATGGGCCATGTTTTTGCTTACATCGGCGGGGTTTATGAAACCGATAAGACGTTTGATCAGGAAGGTGCCGTTTACGAGCCGGTAGAAGCACACCGCCAGCGTGATGCGATGGATTTTCTTGACAAATATGCATTTTCAGATCCGTCATGGGCAATGAATTCTGAGATCATCAGCAGGATTAACCAGGCCGAATTTATTGATAGTTACAGGCAGAGACAGGTTACTGTGTTACAAAATCTGCTCGACCCTTCACGTATTGCCAGGCTTATCGAATACAACTACCGGGGCTCGGATACCTATTCACCTTACGACTTTCTGGATGATTTGCGTCATTCTATATGGGCAGAACTGCGAAGAAATGAGGAAATTTCCGTGTACCGCAGAAATCTGCAAAGGGCATATATTGAACGGATGAACTTTTTGATGACTGAAGAATTACCCAGTTCATCCCCACAATTTCGTCAAATAAGTGGCATGACCAGTGTAAATGTGGGTCAGTCGGATATCCGTCCAATGGTGCGTGAACAGCTGGAACTGCTCAGATCAGAAGTAAGGCGGGCATCAAGAAATGCTTCAGAGCGTGCAACACGGATACATCTTGCTGATGTGGAGAGAAGAATTGATCACATATTAGAGCCCACCTGATACAAAATCAGGTAAAAAGTTAATCCGGAGTCTCATCAACATAATATCTTATTCGACTCCGGATTTAAGGTCATTATTTAAACCCGGATTACGCATTAGACCTTCCGAAGTCTAACGGAGCATCGAAAGGAACCTTCATCGGTTAACATATTGAAGATTTAAAAAAAATTTGAAAGACTTCGGAAGTCTTTTTGGTCTTATGCGTAATATGGGTTAATACTATAACCGACAGATTCAACTTAGTATGAAGACTGCTGTTCAGGCTGCGGAATAATTACGGCATCAATGATGTGCACAATGCCATTTGAGGCTTCAACATCAGCCTGGATCACAGACGCTCCGTCAACAGTTACACCGTAGTTATTTACGTTGATCGTAATAGATGTTCCCTGTACTGTTTCTGCTGTCATTCCGTCGCTCAGATCTGTTGATTTTACTTTACCCGGCACTACATGGTAGGTAAGTATGTCGATCAGCATACCGCGGTTCTCTTCAAGAAGAAGGGACTCAAGAGTACCTTCCGGAAGTGCTGCGAATGCTTCATTGGTTGGTGCAAATACTGTAAAAGGGCCGTCTGACTGAAGTGTTTCAACCAGACCTGCAGCCTGTACTGCAGCCACAAGTGTGCTAAGTGCTTCACTCTGTACCGCAAGTTCTACGATATCACTATCGTAACCATTTATTTCATTTTTATCATCATTGTTCATTACAGGTGCTGCCGCAATAACTGCAAAAAAGACCACAATCAGCCCTAAAATTTTTAAAGTTTTCATGTTTTATATTGGTTTGGGATTAAGAATTCTGACGATTTGGTCAACATTATCGTCATTTTTCAAAACAACATATGGCCTTTGATAGTGGTTCCTGATCATACTGCCTTTAAAACCCGCCTTAATTCAATTCTTAACACAATGTGTGAGTTATGATTAGACTTTAAGTTTCACTACATACTAACTGTCTTTCTTTTAAAAATTTGTTTGTTGATTAACAAATTTTGAGAACATTGGAGGAGTTTTCATCGTGTAAAAAATAAAACTGAATCTTTAAATAGGTATCAGATAAAAACCGTGTGTATATAAGACAGGCCGGATTCATGAATCAGACAACAGATGAACTTATAGAATTACTCGCCGGTAAAATCAGAAGTTCTGATAAAGGAGCTTATGATGATTTTTTCCGGATGATGTACGCAAAACTTTCGGGATTTGCGATGACCTATGTTCATGATCAAAACCTGGCTTATGATATTGTACAGGATGCTTTTGTGATACTTTGGCAAAGGCGAGCCGGAATTGATCCCGACAAGTCGCTGAAGTCTTTCATGTATAAAGCGGTAAGGAACCGTTGCCTGAATGAATTGCGAAACCGATCGAAGGAGGTTGTAAGTTCGGAATTGGCGGAAAATCAGTATAAAAATGATGAGGCTATCGAAATTGAAAGTGAACATCCTTTAGGTAACCACTTTCGCGAATGGATCGCTTCTTTACCTGAACGGCAGAAAGAAGCATTTGAATTGAGCCGTTATGAAGGGTTGAATCATGAAGAAATAGCCGATTTAATGAACATTTCAACAAAGACGGTTAATAACCATATCGTTGCGGCGATGGCTCAGCTCAGAAAATGTTATCAGCAGTATAAACAAAATAATCAGCAAAACTGATGGATAAATATCACAGCTTGAATGCACCCGATCATATCATCAGCGAATTTCATGCAGGTCAACGCGATGAAATAAATGAAATATGGCGGCTCTCCGGATTGTCGGCACAAAAAGTACCGGAGTATTCTGCTTCTGATGTAGAAAGTGCATTGAATGATCTGCACTTACGCCTTGAAATAAGTGGTGATTTGACCTCCACCAGCGATAAAATTGCTGGATGGATTCAGCAATACTCAAGGGTATTGGCTGCCGCAGTTGCACTTATAGCTTTGACCTCTTTTTTCATTTTCGTGCCCAGAACAGCCGTTGTGCCCTATGGTGAAATAGCCACTCTCGAACTGCCCGATGGTTCAGTGATTGAGATGAACAGCGGTACTGAGATCAGGTATAGCCGATTTTACCGGTTTTCTGACCGCACAATAGAACTCAATGGCGAAGCCTTTTTTAAAGTGGCAGATCACGGACATCCTTTCATCGTAGTGGCCAACGGCGTTTCGGTTGAAGTAACCGGCACACAATTTAATGTTCGTTCCTGGCATGATGATCTATCCCGCGAAACCATCGTAACCGTTGCTGAAGGAGAAGTACTTTTTTATCCGATGCTTAAACGGGAGCAAATGGTTGTTCTCACGGCAGGTAAATCCAGCCGGTGGAATCCTGAGCTGGTGCAGCCATCTGAACCGGAAAGCTCATTATTTGAAGACGCCGCTGCCTGGCGCGATTTCAGGTTCGTATTCAGAAATCAGTCTTTAGGCTCGATTTTGCGCGACCTTGAACGCCGGTTCAATATCACCATTGAACTTGATATACCCGGTATTGAAAGCAGCCCACTTACAGCCTATTATTCGCAACAGGTGAGTCTTGAATCCGTTCTCGATGATATATGCACGGTAAAAGGGCTTCGGTATACAAGAACAAGTACTGGGTTTAGAATTTACAGGTAAGTAATGCATGGTAAATAATTGGTTTATTATTCTAGTATAATCATGACTAATAATTTCACATTTATTCAAGGAGATCCCTCGACTTCGACCTTTTTCGCTATCGCTGCAAAGGTCTACGCTCGGGATGACAGGTGCACTTGGTGTCACCAGGCGGCGCAGATAAATCCCGGTATATCGAAATCGTTATGCGCCGCCTGGACGAAGTCGAGAGATCTCCCTTTGTTTGGGGAATTCATAATTTTTTTAAACGTTTTACCATAGGCACAAGTGGACAGATGTGTTTTAATAACATGATTTTTTCCCATGATAACACGAAAAATCACAGACCATTTATTTTTGTTCCGTGTTTTCACTACGTGGGTGAAAAGATGAGCGCTGCGCGGGCAAAAGATGAGCGTGGCATTATATTGCAAAGAATATTGAGATATATAATCTTGTTGGTTTTGCTGATGGTTTTGTTGCCATTTACGGGAGAGGCACAGAAAAGAACCGGCACACAAACCTATTCTTTTGAATTTCGCGGTGAAAGCCTTACTGAAGCGCTTGATCTCGTTACAATGACAATTGAAATCGATCTTGTTTACGACCCGCAGCTTGTACATGGCCTTCATGTCTACAGACGAATACAAAACAAGGGGCTCAATGACCTTCTCAATGAACTTCTGAATGAATTCCAGCTTGATTATCTGACACTTTCATCGGGAACTATTGTTATTATCCGCTCGGTATCTGAAGGGCCCTTTTATGGAACTTTAGCAGGAAAAATCACAGATATCCAATCAGGTGAGCCTCTGCAGGGAGCTACAGTTCTTCTTGCTGATGCATCTGGCGGCACCAGTTCAAACCGGTCCGGTAATTTTTCATTGAACCGACTGTTGACCGGCACCCATACCGTCATTTTCAGTTATGTTGGATACGAGCCCGTGATTAAAACATTTGAAATCGGGCCTAATGAAGAGATCCGTGAACAGATCAGGTTGCAGTCCAGGTATGTTGATGTAGCTCCCGTTGTAGTAGAAGCACACCGCAGCGGAATGCCCGCTCACTATACACAACCCATACCATCCAACAACCCGGAAATTCAGCCTGCTTCGCCAATGCGTGATCCCATTCGGAGCCTGAGTTTCGTGCCCGGCATACAATACGGCCTGCCAATGACAGACCTTCATCTGCAAGGCGGCCAACAAACTGAACACCGGATTTTGCTGGATGGTATCCCCATCTATAATCCGTACAGCTTCGGACAGTTTTTTACCTCGTTCAGCCCATATGCCATCGGGGCTATCGAACTGCATCGTGCAGGCTATGGTGTAAACCATGGCAGCCAGATAGCAGGGATTATTAATCTGCGGCACGACTTACACCGCAATGAAGCAAAAAGGGCCATACTTCAGGCCGATCCACTCAGCCTGAACTTCCGGAGCGATTTGAATATTCCGGCCGGAAATAGTGATATCCATGTAATGACAGCCCTGCGAACCAATTTCTGGAATACTTATCGTGATCCATCACTCGAACAAACCATCCGTGACTGGGATGTGCTGGATCCACTGATCACTAACACCCTTGGCGAACTGGATGCAGATGCATCACTTTACTCTCCATTTTTTCATGATTCTGATGTTCGGTTTTACGATATCCATCTGGCCTTTGCATACGATCCGGATGATTTCAGCACACTGAGCGGCACTTTTTATCACGCTGAAAACAGTATCGAAACCATGTTATTGAACCAGTATCAGCGGTTATGGGAGCTGCCTGATGCTCCTTATATCTATTCCGGAGATAAACATGATTGGAACAATCTGATGGCCCGTTTGGGATGGAACAGAATGATAACACCCCGGCTCGACCTGTCTGTTCAGGCGGCATATACAACGAACAGATTTAGTCATTCCGGAGTAACAGGAATTACGGACTCGCCGGCTTTTTTTACTGCCGATTCCCGTTCATTTAGTGAAACCGTTTCCTCAGGTGAATATTCATCATTTCTGATTCCACTACCATCCCAAATCAATGGCAACCGTATTCACCATGGCTTGTTGCAGGGTGATGCAAGCTACAGTTTCAGTCCGGGATTTATGATGGAAGCCGGGCTACAGGCCGATGTCGTGCAATCCGAAGTGGATATTTCGGATCCAACTGAGGCTACACAGGATATCCGTACCCGGCAATCCTCTGTTTTGATCGGCAGTTATATGATGAGCCGTCACCGGTTTGGCACATGGTGGAGCGTGGATTGGGGATCAAGGCTCACCTATGTTTCGGCTGCTGATAATGTATTTGCCGAACCCCGTGCATCGGTTCAGTACGACAAAACCAACGCCACTATCGGTTACTGGAGTTTGCGGCTGTCGGGAGGGCTTTACCGGCAGTTTATCAATGAATACCGGATGACCAATACCGGTGCAACTGCGGCTGTACCTTCCTTTTCATTATGGTCGCTTGCAGATGGTTCGGGGATTCCCAAAGCCTGGCATTTGAACGGATCATTCTTTATTGAACCGGCCTCAAACACTACCCTGAATCTTGAAGGATACTATAAATGGCAGCCGGCTGCCAACATTGTCTCCTACGTAAATATTCAAAATGTACAGCGAAGTGGTGGTAACAGCCTTACCGGAAACGAAATCAGTGCATTTGGAGAAACCACACAGATGACTTCCCTGGGGGGCAGTATCCGCTTGAGTCAGGCTGTTGCAGGAAGCCGATTGAAAATTATGGCTGGTTACGATTACAGCTATTCACGGATTGATTATTCCACTCAATTCGGACGAATGCTTCCTGCTCCCTGGAACGAGCCTCACCGGCTTCAGCTTCGAGCGCTATTGCAGATATATCCGGCCCTTACTGTGGTTCCGAAATGGCAGGGTATATGGGGCCGCGCCTGGGCATTCCGGGAAGCTTACTACAACTACCTGTTGTTCCAAAGCGGTTCAGGCCTGCCATCATTCAATTTCAGTTCGCCGGATAACGACCGGCTCCCGGCCTTTACACAGTTCGACCTTTCTGTTATCTGGAAGCCCGTACTCGGCCCTGCCGATTTTGAGCTACGTCTCGATCTTATCAACCTGTTGAACCGCAAAAATATTCTCGACCAGTACCTACTGCCAGTATTTGATGAAGACGGAAACCAGAGTTATGAAAGCCGAAATCGTACCTTCCCCGGTTTTTATCCTACGGTGAGTTTGAGTGTTTCAATATAACTTGATGCAGAATAGGTGTTGTTTTTTCATGGGTGCATAAATATTGAGAACCACGAAGGCAGAAAGGCACAAAGAACTTATAATTTATAAATACCAGTTTTTTTAAACTCATTTATTCTTTGTGCCTTCGAGCCTTGGTGGCCACACAACGTTTATATCTTATGCCAGGTCAATCCCACCCTTTTTCGCCGATTAACGGCACAAACTTGAAGTGCTGAAGGTGCTCTTCGCGGTAGCTGTCTTCAGATACACGGATAATGCGAACCATCACCTGGCTTTTCTGGCTGCCAACCGGAACCACGAGCCTTCCGGCAACATTCAGTTGTTTGATGAGATCGTCCGGTACAACCGGGGCGCCTGCGGTGACCACAATGCCGTCGTAAGGTGCATACGCACTCCAGCCAAGAGTGCCATCACCCAGTTTAAGATTGGCTCGATAACCCAGTTCATGAAGCTTTTTTTTCGCTCCGTGATAAAGTTCTTCATGGCGTTCCACACTATAGACATCAGCTCCCATATGGCATAAAATCGCAGCCTGATATCCCGAACCGGTGCCGATTTCCAGAATTTTATCTCCTTTTTCAACCTGCATGAGTTCGGTTTGAGTTGCGACGGTATAAGGCTGAGAAATCGTTTGGCCACAGGTTATGGGAAGTGCCGAATCTTCATACGCCCGGTTTTCGAGAGCAGTATCCACAAAAATATGGCGGGGTATGGACTGGATTGCTGCCAACACACGCTCATCACGAATCCCCTTGCTTCTGAGAATTTCAACCAGTTCGTTTCTGCGCTGGATATGCTTACGATGTGCTCCGATTCCTGTTGTCAAAAAATGGTTTTACACTGATGTGTTACAAATTCTTTAGATCAAAATAAGGCATTCCGGCAACTGTTTAAAAACAAAATGTTTTTCAATTCTCCTCAACACGGCTGCCGAAATTTCTAATTGTATTTAAATGTAATGCTTGTATTTTCAGGGGAATTATTTTTAAGACAAAATTTTCAGAAAAATTGAATCGATATTTTGTCCATATAACATACCGGACTGCCCATATCATAATTGAATTATGAAAAAATATTTCATTACTGCAATGATCCTGTCTGTTATTTTTTTGGCAGCCGGATGGTTTGACCTGTTTGCCTTTGCTGAGAACAGCAACCAGCCGGGTGGTTTTTATGGCACCTGGATCAGCATCATACCTCCCATTGTTGCCATTGGACTTGCACTGATTACACGCGAAGTTATTTTATCACTTTTTGCAGGAATCTGGGTTGGGGC
>PWLN01000151.1 GCA_003559375.1 Balneolaceae bacterium
CGGGTCATGCCGCCATCGATTACAGGTTTTTTTGGCCACAAAGGCTCAAAGACACAATGAGAATATTTTAAATAGCATTAATAATATAGATGCAAAAGGTACAGTGATTTCAGATATTCAATCTTGAATCCTGGAACTTTGATCCTGGAACCTTAAACCAGCATCCCTAATCAAAGCACATCCGTAAAAGCCATTCCATCGGGTTCCGCACCTGTAGGGATGTGATCGATGATTTCAAAGGTGTCGAGATCGATCATATATAGGCGGTCTGTTTGGGTGCCGGCTACAAGAATCCGGTTTCCCGGGATGATGAGCATTCCAACCGGCATGGCATTCAGGTCGTTGTAAGGCTCCAGGTCTATCTGATTCACTTTCGCACGCGTTGCTGCATCAAAAACCGAAACGGTTCCATCTTGCATATTTGCAACCAGTACATGATTACCATCAGGAGTAAAATTTGCCCGAATCGGAAAAGAACCGGCGGGAATTGTGTCCAGCACTTCGTAATCATCTAGGCTCACAATCGACACGGTATCCTCATACCTGTTTGTGATCCAAAGTTCAGTTTCATCCGGAGAAATGGCAATTCCCTCAGCTCCTGCTCCTGTTTCTACCAGGGCAATCACTTCCTCAGCTTCAAGGTCAATCACACTCATGGTTCCATAATCGATGTTTGCCACAAAAGCCTTTCTGTTGTCAGAGGAGAGATGCACAATATGTGAACGTTCCTGGTTAGTAGGGATTACTTTTACAATTTCATCAGTAGTCATATTCATAACAATCAGTGATTGCTGGCCTTCGGCGGTTATAGCAAGATGTTCTCCGTCATCAAACCAGGCCAGGCCGTGCGGACGGGTATATTCGCCGAGGTCAATTACACGATCCACTTCGTTGGTGAGCAAATTGATCACCGTAAGGGTATGGCCAGGTGGGCCTTCATATTCACCGTAATCGGATGCTACAGCAATAAGCCCGTCCGGTGATATTTCAGCTTCATGCGGGGCAATACCAGTCTCTAATACTGCCAGAACTTCTCTTGTGGCCATATCAATGATCATCGCTGTATAGCCCGATTTGTTCAGGACAATAAGAGTACCGGAATCCTGAATTTTTACGGGCGCATCATCCGTTTCACAGCCAAAGAAGACTGCCGAAGAGAGTATAAATAAAGTAGAAATCAACAGAATTGAAGATAAATTAGTAATCATGGATGTTTTCCGGATCAGTATCATTTGAGCCCCCCGCAGACTGGATCGTTTATTCGTTAAATTTTTTTGACACGTGTAAGCTTCAGGTGAATTTTTCGATTATGTGTTTGCCTGTGTTACTGAAATCCAAAGGTTTACTCCGGAATTCAGGTTGAATATGTGATATTCATGGTATCGTAAATAAAAGATTCTGTTGATCTGTTGCAACTCAGATTCACTCATTTTATTGAATGGATAATCAACAAACAAGCTAAGCATCATGCCCCGGTCAGGAATGATGCAGTGATGTCAGAAAATCTGAGGTCGTATAACCTCGCCCGGCCGGGTTTCTTTTTCAAAGTATATGTCGTCGTATTCAATCCTTAGCGGGTTTCCGGAATTGGATATGATTCTGAGGTCTGTTAGACGTCCGTCTTTCCATTCAAAATCGAGCTCGAAATTACCGCGCGCCTTCAGCCCTTTTATCCTGCCGTCGGGCCACTCGTCTGGGAGTGCCGGCAATATTCTTATCACATTTCTGTGGCTTTGAATCAGCATTTCCGCGATTCCGGCAGTGCCGCCAAAGTTGCCATCTATCTGAAATGGCGGATGTGTATCAAACAGGTTGGGCAGGGTTGACTCTTCAAGCAATAATCTAAGGTTGCGGTATGCTGCTTGCCCGTCAAAAAGCCTGGCGTACTGGTTTACCATCCAGGCACGGCTCCATCCGGTGTGTCCGCCGCCAAATTGAAGGCGCCTTTCAATGGTTCTGCGTGAAGCTTCAAACAAATCTGGAGTATCTTGTGTGATTTCAGTTCCGGGATGAAGCGCCAGCAGATGAGACATATGCCGGTGGCCAGGTTCTGCTTCTTCGTAATCTTCGATCCATTCCATGATGGTACCGTCGGCACCAATTCTTGTTTCCGGCAACCGCTTCAGGGTTTCCTCAATTCTCGCAAGCAATTCCTCGTCGGCGCCCGTTATGTCAGCCGTTTCCTGGATATATCGGAACAGTTCACGGATAATCTGGATATCCATTGCAGGACCGTAGGTAAGCTTGAACGTTCTGCCGCTCTGCGGATGCACATAGCTGTTTTCCGGTGAATAGGTTGGAACCGTCACGAGCCTGCCCTGAGCGTCTTCTACCAAAAAATCGAGTATAAACTCTGCGCTTCCCTTCATTAAAGGCCAGGCTTTTTCACGGAGGTATTCCTCATCCCGGGTGAATTCGAAATGGCGGTAAACCGGAAACATCATCCACGGGCCGCCCATCGGGAACATGCCCCAGTACACCGCATCCATAACACCGGTTTTGCCAAAAATATCGGTGGTATGATGCATCGTCCAGCCCCGTGCCCCGTACATGTCGCGGGCTGTAATTTCACCGAATTGTGAAACTGAAGTCATAAACTGAACCAGTGGATCCACGGTTTCATCAAGGTTGGTGACATTCGCAGGCCAGTAATTCATCTGGATATTGATGTTAACATGATAATCGGAACCCCATGGGGCCCAGATATGCTCATTCCAGATTCCCTGAAGATTGGCCGGCAGCACTCCCGGTGAACGGGAACTTCCCATCAGCAGATATCTCCCAAACTGAAAATAGAGTGCTTTCAGAGCCGGATCGCGCTCACCTTCTCTTAGCCGTTCCAGGCGTTGGTCTGTAGCCATTTCATTCATCTCATGTCCGCCAAGATCCAGTACCACGCGATCCATCATTGGCAGGTGGTCTTCAATATGTTCAGCCAACAGCTGATCAAATGGCTTTTCTTTGGCCTTGTCTATAATTGCAACAGATTTTGCCAGTGGATCGATACTCCGGTCAAAATCCATTATGGGAAGATCATAATCCGTTGCGGCTGACCAGAGCAGCACAGCTTCACTGCCCCCATCAAGTATCAGGCTTGAATCCTGTTCAGTGATGATTCCGTCAAACTCTGCAACTTCCAGCCTTGACGCGAATTTCATGAACTCGCCCGGTTCTCCGAATCCGCCGATATCGGGCTGGAACGGATTGTAGTCACCCTCCTCAAAAATGATTTGCCCCGACATCGATAATCCGGAATTCACGGCCCATACGGTAACATGTTCAATCCGCTGCAGGCTGATCTCCGTATTCATGAAACCTTCCGGGTTAGTTGTGGAAAGTTTAATGACAAGTACATTGGCAGGAGCGGATGCAAACACCTGGTACTGGTAACCGGTATTGTCTGTTTCATAGGAAACCGTTGCAAGGCCTTTACGGATATCCAGTTCCCTCCGGTAGTTTTCTGCTGAATGATGATCCCGTTTGAAATCGATGAAAATGTCGCCCATTGTGCGGTATGATCCGTCCACCCATGGATCACCGGTCAGATGTTCGTTTGCCAGTTCCTTGGCAGCGGGAATTTCACCGGCGAGAATGAGCCTGCGGATCTCCGGAAGGTTTTCAAGTGCACCGGGATTATTGTGATTCACGTTGCTTCCTCCCCATAGTGACTCTTCGTTAACCTGAATACGCTCCACATCTGTACGGCCAAAAACCATCGCACCCAAACGTCCATTGCCAACGGGCTTGGCATGATCCCATACCGCTGCCGGTTCCCCGAACCAAAGAACCAATTCTGGTGGTTCTGCGGAATCATCACCGGCAGAGCAGGCTGTTATCATGAGAATTATGATGAGTGAGAGAAGTGCTAAAGATCTGCGTGAGTGGATATTGGGTAAAAGACTCATGATAGTGAGGTTAGTGTATTGCTGAAATAATGGGTATTCATCATGATATGAAATTATTCCCGGATTACATCTCCCGGATTCAAACGTAATGCTTTAATAGCCGGATATATGGCTGCAAGTATGGCAGTGATCATCACAAGAACCGCAACCGAAATATACTCTCCGGTTGTTATAAACGGGTAGACAAATGCGTCATATCCCCATTCAGCCATCGTATCACCGCCAATTGATGAGAGATCCAGCCCATTCCTTCCCAAATAGCTCACGGTTAAGATGGAGATCAGAATTCCAGCAGCTCCGCCTGTCATCGTTAGGATTACAGATTCAAGAATAATCATAATAAAAACCCTGCTTCTGCTCATACCGATGGATATAAGCATTCCCAGTTCGCGGGTTCTCTCAAAAATGGCCATCAGCATTGTATTGAGTATGCCGAATGCCAGTGCCAGCATAATCACAACCATTATATAAAACATGTAGTACTCACTGGCTCCGGTCATGAAGCGCAATTCAGGTGACAGCTCCATCCATGTTTCGGCCTGGATCGTATCAAATTGCCGGTTAATATCGGCTGCAACCTGATCACTCTCATCGATGTCATAAAGCATAATAGCTATTTCATGAAAAACCGGGGTGCCGGCCATTAAACCATACAGGTCTTCGGCTCTTACAATGACCCTGGCTTCATCGTAAGCAGGAAGATTTGCCCTGAAAATTCCTGCTACATTGAAGGCATTATAAACAATGTCGTTCTGCAGATCCTGAAACGACAAGACAACCCTGTTTCCAACGCCGATATTCAGTTTTTCAGCCAGTTTCACACCGATGATTATCGGGTAAACGATTTGTTCAGTGAGGTAGCTGCCTTCAATCAAATTTTCATGAAAATTGGTCGTGGCAGGTTCAAGGTCAGCCATTACTCCGGTAATCTGCACACCTGATGCTGTTTGTGGAGACTGTATCATGCCATCGGCGAGTGTACGGGCAGCATAACTTTTTATTCTTTCATCGTTGTTCAGGAAAGAAAAAATCTCATGTGTTGGTTCAATTGTCATTTGGGGTTCCCGATCAGCAAGGAATTCCGGATGATGAATCTGAAGATGAGTCAATTCTTCCTGAATTACGCGATTGATTCGCTGATTAATAAGTCCATTTGTCCAGGAAGAAACAAGAATACCTGCCCATAATCCTGCGATCACTGCACCAATCAGAACACCGCTCCGGGATGGACGCCTCCAGATATTACGCCAGGATATAGATAAGAGCATTTTCATGATCAGTACAGTTAAGTTATTCTATAGATACGGCTACTCTTTATTACGACTTTGCTGCATCAAGGATGTTTAGAGTAAAAATCTTAAATGTTGGATAAAGGCTGATCATCATTGTGATCAGAAATAAAACCATGCCCTGCCACAGGTAAATATCCACTTCAAATGCCATTGGGAAAACCGGCTCAAAACCAAATTCCAGCATTAGCTCTTCCATGTCGTTTTTTAATTCAATCGGGTTGTAATAAAAATAGAGGAGAACAAGCGATCCAACTCCAAACCCGGAAAGTATTCCAAGAATGCTCATGGCAAATGTTTCAATAAAGACTACAACTGCCAGTTTAAACCTGCTCATTCCAACAGACAGGAGAAGGCCAAATTCCCGTAGCCGCTCAAGAGTCATCATCAGGATTGTTCCAAATATCCCAAAACCAATTACCATGTATAGAATTCCCATAAATACACGAGTACCGGCCCGGTCAAAATCAAGAGCTTCAATCAGGTCTGGCATCATATTCTGCCAGGTTAAAGCAATAATTTCATTTTCTTCCAATTCACTGCTAAATTTTCTGGCAAGTTCATCTGTATATCTCAAATTTGTGGGAGTAATGAGCAGGTTTGTAATATGATTTTCTGCTGAAAGAAGCCATTGGGCATCCGGAATTGACATATAAACAACCTGGTTATTGAATTCTCTCATGGGATGTTTGATCAGCCCTCTGATTTCGAACAAGCCGGCTGCGGTCATCCCAAATCGGCCCTGGCCCAGCAATACCAGTGAATCCCCGACAGCAAGGTTTAGCCGGCCTGCCAAACCCTCACCGATCACTACGGAACCGTCTCCGGGTTCAAAAAAACGTCCTTCAGATAATCGTCCCTTAAGGTCGTTTAATTTCTGCTCAGCGGAAACATCCACCCCGAACACCATGGCACCGCGCGTGATTTCTTCGCCGGCAGCAAGCATAAAGGTTTCAATCCTTGGTACAATGTAGCTTACCCGGTTATCTGAGATAATGGCCGATTCAAACTCTTCATCAAAATAGAAAGAGTTGTCGAGTGAATGTTCATTCTCATATCGGTAATCCTGTATCTGAAGATACCCGGTATGAAATTTTGCCATGTTATCAATCATCTGGTTGTGAGCGCCTCTTTCCAGTGATTCAACAAAAAGCGCAAAAACCACGGCAAAAAGGATAGAGCTCAGGGTGATCAGAGTTCGCCGTTTATTTCTCCAGAGATTTCTCCAGGCAAGTTTCAGGTACATGGCAAGTTTATTTCTTAGTTTTGAGTTTTTAGTTTTGAGTGAATCTTAAACAAAAGGGATGTTTTATGTATCTCGTGACAATCTGCCGTCTGCCATTTGTTGCAACAGGTCTTATAAGAGTGAAAAGTGAAAAGTGAAAACTCATCACTCAAAACTCATCACTCAAAACTCCACACTCAAATCTCCACACTAAAATCTCAAAACCATGTTATAAAATCCCCAGATCTTTAAAAATTATATTTCAGCGATGCCGTAACAATATTTCCGGCTGTTCCGAAAATGGAATCGTCACTACCGGTAAAGAACTGCGCAACCATTCTGAAATCGAGATTTTCGATGACCGACCATGTTACTGAAGGGCTGAAAAATACTGCCTTTTCGTCGGGATACCAGATTGCAGCCAGGGTTCCGTCAACCAGTGTATGAATCGGGTAGGACATGCTTATGGTTGCCTGGTATTTTGAAAATGAGGGGTTATCGGGGGTAAAGGTATCTGCCAACAGTGTAAACTGATCTTTTCCGCCATCAGCATTGTAAAGAAATTCAGCAACCATAAAGAGGCTGTTTTCAAACATATAGTCTGCGGATGCAGCAAGAATAAAATTGGATGATCTTTCACCGTTTACAGAGTTTATATCAGTATAAAACATGGTTTCACCTTTTAGTCCTGCCCCCCTGAAATCGCCGGCCCATCCGCCGCCTAATGCCAGTCTTTCGCGGTAGTAACCTGCAATCATCTGTACATCATAGCCCCGCAGGTCGAATGCATATAGCAAGGCTGCCACACTATTTTCCAGTTCGCGGGCTGGGTTGACAGCTATTTCAAACCTGGATGCAAACCCGATATGGCGCTGAATCCTGACAGCGTCACTGCCGGGGCGTTCGGGGTAGTCGAAATCATAAAATGAGTATATGTTAAATATGTCGTTTGGATTGGTAACCATGGTTACTCCCCAATTCACTCTCTGCCTGCCAACACGCACGTTCCAATCGCCCTTGTCCCACTCTGCATAGAGGCGGTCGGGAATATAGTGTAGCAGCCAGCTATTCTCGCGTGCTATCATCCAGGACAGGTTCACAAGGCCGTTGTCTGAGTCGATGCCATCACCATATTGAGGAAAATCCTTTACAAGATCGCCAGCAAATAACCGGGTTCTCATCTGCCAGTGAAACGTCAGGTTCGGTGTGGTGTACCATGTGACATTCATCCTGTTTTGCAGACGGTATTCCATCCAGGTCTGGTCGCCAAATGGTTCAGGCAATTCAGCGGAAATCCTGACCGGATTGGCCTGCATATATCCCCTGATCCAGAAGTTGTCGCCCCGCTGGGCGATTAATCCGGCCGGTAATATCAGCAGTATCATCGTGAACACTGATATCAGGCTGTCCGGATTGAGTTTAGCTTGCTGCCTTTTCTTCCACATCCCGGTACTCATCTTTATAGATTGCCCCATCAACCATGGTGATTACCCGGCGGGCCCGGTCAATTACCCGCTGATCGTGTGTGGAAAATACAAAGGTAACATTCTGCTCCTGGTTCATCTTATACATGATATCCAGCAGGTTCATCGCAGACGTTGTATCCAGGTTCGCGGTTGGCTCATCTGCCAGGATAAACTTCGGCTCTGATGCCAATGCCCTGGCAACCGCTACACGCTGTTGTTGTCCACCTGACATCTGTACCGGGCGCGCGTCTTTACGGTCGCCCAGACCTACTTCATCGAGAAGTTTGTTAGCCCGGTCATTGATCTCTTTTTTACTGCGGTTCTGAAGCAGCATGATAAAAGAGACGTTTTCGTGCGCAGTAAAAACAGGTATCAGGTTATAGTGCTGAAATACAAAACCGATATTGTGCAGACGGAAATCGATCAGTTTGCTTTCTTTCATCATTGTGATCTCTTCTCCGTTTACCCATACTGAACCGGATGTGGGTTTATCGAGCCCGCCAAGCATATTTAGCAGGGTTGTTTTTCCTGATCCTGAAGGGCCTACGATACTTGTAAATTCTCCCTTATCAATGGTAATTGAAACATCGCGCAGTGCATGAACCGGAACGGTATCCGGGTTATATACTTTTGACAGATTTTTGGTTTGCAAGATAGCCATAATTGTCTCACTGTTGGTTTTAACGGTTATAAAATTCTTGTTAGCTGCTTTTTGCTGCTTCGAGCGGATTGATGCGTATACCTTTTAAGGCAGGGTAAAGTGATGCAAATAGTGTAATCAGAATAACCACAAAAATGATAATCACATATTCACCTGGTGTGAGTACCGGGTAAATGATATGGTCCCAGCCAAGCTGCGCGGCACCTTCAGCAAACATCTCAAGATTCAATCCTGAACCGCTAAGGTAGCCTATTGTTAACCAGGCGAGTATAAAACCTGCCGCGGCGCCTGTGAGTGTCAATATGATGGATTCAAGCATGATGGTGCTGAACACACGAAGTTTGCTCATTCCGATGGAGATCAGCATTCCGATTTCCCTCATTCTTTCAAACAGTGCCATCAGCATGGTATTCAGAATACCGAATGCCAATGCTGCCATGATAATCATGGTAATGATGATCACCATCACACCACCCAGTTCAACAAGCATGCTGAGTTCCGGAGAAAGCTGACGCCAGGTTTGCGCATTAATTCCGGCAAATTGTTCATTGAGATACGTTACTTTTTCACCGGCAAGGTCTTCATGAGCGAGTATCATGCCTATTTCGTGGTAAATAGGTTTCTCACTCAGCAGGTCAATGAATTCATCAGACCTTATAAATACATTGGTTTTGTCGTA
>PWLN01000233.1 GCA_003559375.1 Balneolaceae bacterium
AGGATATTATTGAATTTTTGGCACAACATGATGTGGAAGTAGATATAAACTATTTATCAACAAGTGTGATTGGCGAAACTGATGTTGTTTTTGACCTCATCAGAGAGCTTTATGATGAGATGGCAGTTGAAGAAAAAGCTTTCCGGTTGCATGTTGAGCTGTTGAGTCCGGTAGATGATTAAACCCAAATTACGCATAAGACCAAAAGACTTCCGAAGTCTTTCAAATTTTTTTAAATATTCAATATGTTAACCGATAAAGGTTAATTTCAATGCTCCATAAGACTTCGGAAGTCTAATGCGTATTCCGGGTTAAAACCTTGATTACCTTGATTGGTTCATCTAAATTGAACCCATTCTTTATTAATTCTATGGTGCACTTGGGCCAAGAATAACGGCATTCAGGAACAAACGGTTAGCGCCTCTCCAGTATCCCCGGAAATTCACATCTTCTGCAAAAGCAATCAGCCGTCCCTGGCCTATTCGTTGTTCATACAAAAATACACTACCCGGCAGCCGCTCAAGATTTTCTTCCCACATATGGCCGGAAATCCGTAAATCATCTCCAGTGGCAATTTTTACCGGTGTTCTGCGAGCAGGTGTTGGTGCCCCTTCCGCTTCTCTGTAAAGCCTGTTTGAATTTACCAATACCGGAAGTTCACCATCATACCCGGACACCAGCCACTCATTGCGGTCGAGTACGGTACGGACGAATGCCCCTGGAACTGTAACCCTGCTGGCATGTTCGTTTTCATCAGCATCGTACCAGGTATCAAGGTTGCCAAGTTCCATTGTATTTCTGACAAAATCTGTTGATGAACCTATAGTAATCAACGTACCACCATCCTGTACCCATCTTTTAATCCTTTCAATACCTTCATCACTAAGATAACGCTGCATTTCAGCAGAGTTGGGGGCTTCGGGAAAAATGAGCACATCAAACCTTTCCATCGGTAATGAGGCTATAGCAGTAGTATTTATTATTGTGTGAGGAATTTCATATTGCCGGTCGAGCGTATGCCAGGCCCAGCCAAATGATAATCCTGCAACCGGATGATTCCCAAGAAGTGCAATATTGGGTTGTTTTACACGATTGCCTTCCACTGTTCCAAGCGGCGGATATCCGGCGTCGGCCCTGCCCGAATTAACGGCATCCACAGTCAAATCAAACCGTTCAGCCAGCTCCTGAAGAATTTCATGTACATATTCTCCATTTCCGTCCGTGCGTACTACAAGAGTGCCAGAGCTATAGTGTTTGCCATTTATTCTGGTAGGTTCATATATGATATGCAGTCTGATTCCCTTCTCTCTGAGCGGAATAACGGTGGAGAGTGCTTTTGCCTGTCTGCCATCGATCAGATAGGCGTATTCAGCGATCTCATCCGTCATACCACCGGGATTCGATACCGGGCCCGTGATTCTTTCCGTTTGTAATGATCGGTTATCTGAACTGCTGAATGCCTGCAGATTAAACAGTAGTGGCAGAGACCAGGAGGTAATGTCATAAAACCGTGGATTCTCACCTCTTTCAAGGCGCATTCTTGCTTCTTCCAGAAATTCCTGAGGCACCTGCACATGAGGCTCCAGAAGGTTTCTGATGAATGCCATACGTGGCTGCGATGCTTCAATAAGGTATGTGCCCTCTTCAAACGTGTAGTTGCCTAATCCGGCACCTGTACGGTCGGATTCATTTCCGATTGATTGTTCTGATGTTAACCTCTGCACTTCAACTCCGCTTCTCATCAACAGGTTCACCGCTTCAGCAACCAGTGCAGGATCTCCCTGCTGCTTAATCAGGTATCGAACAGTACCCTGATTTCCCTGATCGATAGCGTTACGATGAGATTCAAAGTAATCAGAAAGGAGTTCTGCGCGACGGTCACTGGAAAGTTTTACCATCGCACGAAATGCAACATACTGGTTAAAGGCGGCATCAGCCAGAGTTCGTACGGTACCGTCGGACATTCTCCATGCAAATCCTCTCGACGAGCCTTGCTCATATAACATTCCCACGGCACCCTGGTAGGTCATGTAAGAAGTGAAATATGCCGGATAAAAATAATTGAACATTTCACGTTTGGTATACTCAATATTCTCCCGGTCGAATGCTTCAGCATAAGCGCGTCCATATTCTTCAAACCATTTACTGGTGTACTCAGGGAAAAGCGGAGAAACCGGGTTGGTTGGAGGATCAAAATAGAATTCGCGTTCCGAACCCATTTCGTGGGCATCAACCCCGGCCTGAGGCCTCCATTCCTGAAGGATGGCAGCCCTGTTTCGGGTTTCGGGATGTGTATGAGCAAACCAGTCACGGTTCAGGTCAAAATAATAGTGGCTGGTTCGGTACTTTAATGCATCCCAGAATGTGAAATCGTTCGACCAGTCGGCGAGATCAGGATTGGCAACTCGTCCCTTATGCTGATGATTAAATATTGCGAATGCATCGCGGCCGTCAGAATTAATAACCGGATCAACCACCATCACTGTATTGTTGAGCTGTTCAAGCGTTTCGGGATCATTACTTGTTGTGAAATGCTCAAGGATTTTTAAAACACCTTCGGTGCCTGACAGCTCAAATCCATGTATGGAGCCTCCAAGATATAATATTGCGGGCTGTGTTTCGATGATCTCATCAGCCTGGGAACGGCTGGTTATCCGCGAATCGTTTAATCTGTGTGCATTATCGCGGATTTCATCCAGCCTGGCATGATTTTCCGGAGATGTGAGAATTGCTGCAACTTGTAAACGATGATCGAATGTTGTGCCGATTTCTTGCAGTGTTACACGGTCGGATGCATCCTTAAGATAGTTAAGGTAATCGAGAACCTGATGGCTGAGTGTGATTCGGTCACCAATTTTGTGCCCGGTTACTTCTTCAAAAGTCTTGATTTGTGCATGGATCTGCAGCGACAAACAAAATGAGATAAAAAGTGTTGTAATAATGGTTTTCTTCAGCATACGATTTTAAATATGGATTGCTATATAAAGATTGATTCTAAGGATCTTTAAAATTCGATTGTGTAAAAAGTTATAAATAACATTTAAATGCAATCAGCGTTCCAAGTTTGTATATTTAGGGCTTGAAAATTTTTGTTTCCTGGTATCACCCACATGAATAATATTCGCAATTTTTGCATCATTGCACATATCGACCACGGCAAATCGACTCTGGCTGACCGGCTGCTTGAAAGCACCGGTGCCATCAGTGAGAGAGAGATGCAGGAACAGATCCTGGATAGTATGGATCTGGAACGTGAGCGTGGCATTACAATCAAGAGTCATGCTATACGCATGGATTATGTGAGGCCAAACGGAGAGCACTATATTTTTAACCTGATCGATACTCCCGGGCACGTAGATTTTGCATATGAAGTATCACGCGCTCTCAAAGCGTGTGAAGGTGCCCTTTTAATTGTGGATGCATCACAGGGCGTTGAAGCACAAACCATATCCAACCTCTATCAGGCTATTGAACAGGATCTTGAAATTATTCCGGTATTAAACAAAATTGATCTCCCGGGATCTGACCCCGATGGAGTTGGCCAGCAGATTGTGGATCTTATTGGCTGCTATCCTGAAGATATACTTCGGGTGTCGGGTAAAACTGGTGAAGGCGTGGATGCCTTACTTGAAGCCATCGTTAAACGTGTACCAGGTCCCGAACAAAATACTGACAAACCGCTAAAAGCACTCATATTCGATTCCGTATTTAATACCTATCGGGGTTCTATAGCGTATGTACGAGTAATGGAAGGAGTTCTGAGAAAAGGAGAAGGAATCCTTTTTATGGCTACACAGAAAGAATATGATGCAGAAGAAATCGGATATCTGAAAATCAAGCAATTTCCTACAAAAGAACTGAGAGCCGGTGAAGTGGGTTACGTGATTGGTAGTGTTAAATCACTGCAGGATGCAAAAGTTGGTGATACCATCACGCACCAAAAAAGAAAAGCGGATAAGCCGGTTGAGGGGTACAAAGAAGTAAAACCGATGGTTTTCAGTGGAATTTTTCCGACTTCAACGGAAGACTTTGAAGATCTGCGTTCTGCTCTTGAAAAACTCCAGCTCAATGATGCATCCTTATCGTATCAACCGGAGACCTCCAAGGCACTTGGATTTGGATTCAGGGCCGGATTTCTTGGCCTGCTTCATATGGAAATTATTCAGGAACGCCTTGATCGTGAATTCAATATTGATATCATTACAACAGTGCCTAACGTCCGCTATGAGGTTGATACCCAGGATGGACACAGAATTAAAGTGGATAATCCCAGCGATATGCCGGATGCAGGTAAAATTGAAGCAGTCTGGGAACCTTTCATCAAAGCCAGTATCATCACTCCGGCTGATTATATCGGCCCTATCATGTCGCTGTGCCAGGATCGACGGGGTGTTTATGTAAACCAGCACTTCATGCAGAATAACAGGGTGGAAATTACATATGAACTACCCATGGCCGAAGTGGTTTTTGATTTTTATGATAAATTGAAAAGCGGAACACGCGGATATGCATCCCTCGACTATGAATTTATTGAATACAGAAAAGGCAGCCTTGTGCGTTTAGATATTCTGCTGAATGGTGAACAGGTTGACGCTCTTTCGAGCATTACACACCGCGATAAAGCGTATTATCAGGGCAGGAAAATCTGTGCAAAGCTGAAGGAGCTTATTCCGCGTCAGCAGTTTGAAGTAGCAGTACAGGCTGCAATCGGTGCAAGAGTAATTGCACGCGATACCATAAGAGCGTTGCGTAAAGATGTTACCGCAAAATGTTATGGCGGTGACATTACCCGGAAACGTAAACTTATTGAAAAACAAAAAGAAGGTAAAAAACGAATGAAACAGGTTGGCACGGTTGAAATCCCCCAGGAAGCATTTCTTGCTGTGCTGGCAATGGAAAACGAAGCATAACTAATTAATATCACAATATGGCAATCAAAAGAATCCTATTTACAGCTTTCTTCTCTCTGATTTGGTGTGCAGCTTATGCACAGTTTGAAGAACCGGTTTTACGAAAAGTAACCTCATCAGAGCGCGCCGCTTTTCAGCAGCGCTTTGCAAATATTAGCTGGACAGGACAGGGGCTTTATAATCCAACCACTATTGACCGGATTCCGACCATCGAAGTACGCTCACGATTACAGGCCGCATTCGGAAATCCTACTCAGACCATTGCAGACCTTATCAACAACAACTTCAGGCCTGGTAAAGCTATACAGTTTGAATACTGGTTTATTGTTGACGGAGAGATGCCGCTCATGATTCTTGACCTCGACGGACCATTTGAAAATGGCCTGGTATATGTGGGAGCAACCCGCTACGTTGACCTGATGCCTGCCGTTAAAAGAGCCCTTAACAGAATTTTGATGAGCGAAGAAGGTGAACCGGCAGAGTTCAGGGATTATTTCTTTTCCCCTGAAAGAAACCAATGGTATCTTGTTTCGTACCAAAACGGAGAGTTCAAACGGGAAACAATATCTCGCCCAAATTTTTAATTAAAACATACAAGCATTGAAAAAGAAGAAAGACTCTTCGGGTAAACAGACAGCAAAAGCAGTAACTGACAAGAAAAAATCCGAAGAAAACGCAAAGCACTGGGCGAGAGAATGGCTGGATGCCCTGGTTTGGGCAGCGATCGCAGCCATTATTCTGAGAACATTTTTCTTTGGAGCCTATCGTATTCCGACGCCCAGCATGGAAAAAACCCTGCTAACGGGCGATTTTCTGATCGTAACCAAACTGGCGTACGGGCCCCGCACACCTATGACTCTCTCCGTACCATTCACCGACATCTACATGCCTGGAGTGAATCTTCCATGGTTCCGGATTCCGGGTTACTCTGAAATTAAGAGAAACGATATCGTAGTGTTCAACTACCCGATAGATATTGCCCCGATTTCTGTTAAAACCAACTATATCAAGCGGGCTGTCGGGATGCCCGGCGACAGGCTTCGCATCAGCGATAAAGTTCTCTACGTAAACGGTGAGGTTGAAGATTATTTTGATACATACATGTATAACCACCGTGTTGAAACAAGAGACCGCATCAGGTTGAGTCCGGCGAAAGTAAGAGAGGCAGGCGCATCGATAGTTCAAAGCGGAAGCAACTCATTTATCATTAATATGACAACGGAAGTAGCCAATGATATGCGAAACTGGCCGGAAATAGAGAGGGTAGAAAAATTTGTTCTGACGGATGAATATGACACTTTCAGCCGGCGCGGGTTCAATTTCTCAAGCGGTTTCCGAAACCACGACCAGATGGATGAGTTCACAGTTCCATACAAGGGTATGGAGGTGGAGCTGACAGCAGATAACTGGCACATTTTTCAGGATATCCTTGAGCGATATGAACGGAATATTGTAACACGTGACGGTGATCAGTTTACAATTGATGGTGTTGAAACAAACCGCTATGTGATACAAAAGGATTATTATTTCATGATGGGTGATAACCGGGACGACAGTGAAGACAGCCGCTATTGGGGTTTTGTTCCGGATGATCATGTAATTGGAAAAGCCGGGATCATCTATTTTTCATGGGATGGTGAGCGGTTCCTGCCACGATTCAACCGGGTCTTGAATTTGATACATTGAGTTAAACGTGAGATTTGAGTCTTGAGTCTTGAGAACTTCGATAGCGCAAGCGTCTCGCTTGTGCCAAGGCCAACTTCTCGTCTTCGAAGGTGCACGTGTCGCGTTTATCCCAATGGGGCTTGTGCCAACATTTTCTTTGATGGCGCAAGCGTCCCGCTTGTGCCTCATGCTACGATGTATACACGTTGGGCTATCCATGAGCCTGAGCCTGAAGCACAAGCAAGATGCTTGCGCTATCGAAGTTCTCAAGACTCAAATCTCACGTCTCACTCTCAATAAATTCAATTCTACCGGCAATCTCTTCCCATTTGTTTAACAATACGGCCAGTTCGTTTTTTATGGCCTCATATTCAAGGGATAGTTCTTTTACCTTATCAGGTTCATCATAAAAAGACGGTTTAGCCATAGTGGATTCGATGTCTGATTTACGCAGTTCTTTCAATTCAATTTCTGATTCGATCTCACCAAGCCTCTTTTTCAGTGGGTTTAATTTTTTTGAGAGTGCGTTTCTCTCTTCCGCTTCAATCCGGCGCTGTTCTTTCCTGCTCATCCCGTTTTTTAATGAATCAGCTTTATTGACGGCATTCTGAGATTCATCAGCTTCGGCTTTTCTCTCCAGGTAGTAGCTTACATTACCCAGCCAGGTTTTTATTCTCCCCGGTTGAACTTCAAGAGTTTTTGAAACAATAGGATCCAGAAAATCACGGTCGTGTGATACAATCATCAGTGTACCCTCAAATTGCTGAAGTGCCTGCTGCAGGATCGATTTTGATTGCATGTCGAGATGGTTTGTGGGCTCATCAAAAATCAGAAAGTTTCCGGGGTTCAGCAGCATTTTCGCAAGAGCAAGCCTGCTTTTTTCACCCCCCGACAAAACCCTGACCTTTTTAAAAACATCATCGCCTGTAAAGAGAAAACAGCCGAGTATGGTACGAAGGCGGGTTTCCGATTCATTCGAACCTGCCTGTTTTAATTCGTCGAGCACTGAATTTTCAGGGTTCAATTCCTCAGCCTGATGCTGGGCGAAATATCCCGGTGTTACGTTGTAACCCAATTCCCGCTTGCCTCCCGTTATGGGTTCAACCCCAGCTAAAATTCTTATTAATGTTGATTTTCCGGCTCCATTCGGCCCTACCACAGCAATCTTATCGCCGCGTTGCAACTCGTAATCAATACCATTGAAAACCTCATAATTGCCATACTTTTTTTCAAGGCCTGAGAGTCTCAGAACCACCTGACCGGAGCGTTGAGGTGGCGGAAAGCGAAATGAGATCTCCGCCAGCTCTTCATCAATTTCAATCTGCTCCAGTTTTTCAAGATGCTTGATCCGGCTTTGAACCTGACGTGCTTTCGTAGCTTTATATCTGAAACGTTCAATAAACCTTTCTGTCTCTTTGATCTGTTTTTTCTGGTTTTCAAATTGCTTTTTGAGCAACTCTTGTTCCTCGGCATACTTCTTTTCAAAAAATGAATAATTTCCTGCAAAGTCCAGCAGGTTGCCCCTTGCCAATGCAAGTGTACGGTTTGATACTGAGTTGAGAAATGCACGATCATGAGAAACAAGGATGATTGCACCATCATATTGTTTCAAGAATGTTTCGATCCATTGCAGAGATTCGATATCAAGATGGTTTGTAGGTTCATCCAGAAGCAGATAAGTTGGATTTTTCAGCAGTAATTTCGCAAGTGCGATGCGCATCAGCCAGCCGCCGCTGAATTCTGTAGTGGGACGGGTAAGATCAGACTCTTTAAACCCAAGGCCCATCAGAATGCGTTCGATATCTGCGCGCAGCGAATAGGCACCTTTATTTTCAAGCTGATGCTGAATGTTTCCAAATTCTTCCAGTAATTCCGAATGTTTCAATGTGCCGGAATCGTGGTTTTCCATGTTTTCATGCAGAATTCTGTGCCTTTCCCTGAGTTTCAGTATATCATCAAAAATCTGTTCTGTTTCACCAAAAACTGTCAACTCAGGGTTTGGATCAACCCCATCCTGTGGCAAGTAACCTACAGTTGAAATATTGCTCATTTTCACACTCCCGGAATCGGGTTGCTGCTCACCGGCAATAATTCTCAGCAAAGTGGATTTACCTGATCCATTAGGCCCTACAAGGCCTATTCGCTCCCCGGGATTAATAATCGCAGAAATTTCATCGAACAGCGTTCGTTCTCCAAAATGCAGGGAAATGCCATCAATATGAAGCATGTGTATTCAGGTTATTCGTATTTGGCACGTAATTTAATAAAAAGTGACCCACCTGCGCAGAAGCTTCGGTGGGTAAAAAAGCTGGAGCGGAGCGGAAGTCCCGATAAACAAGTCGGGATGCTCCGAGCGCCAGATAGTGCTTTTTTAAGACCGACAGACTTGTCTGCACTCCCTGCAGATCAGAATAAGTTCATCAAAATCCGCAGGCTTATAACACAAATCCCGTAAGATATCTTTTTTTCAATGCACCTTCCTGTTCTATTCTTTAAATTGTGAAACTTTAAATGTTAGTATTTCAACATCCCGAATTATGAAATTTGTATACCCGTTCCTGTTTTACGTTTTCATCCTGCTTTTTCTTGCTGCCTGTGAACAGGAACGTCAGCAACCGGTTTTTTTATATACATTGAACAACCCTGCTGATACAGGGTCGCAATTTCCGAATTTGTACAAGGATACTGATGGCAATATTTTTATGAGCTGGATTATGCTCATTGATGAAGAAATCGCAGCTATGCAATATTCTGTATACTCCAATAATCAATGGGGTGCTGCCCGATCGGTTCGTGTTGCAACCGATTTCTTTATCAACTGGGCAGATTTTCCCTCAGTTGTGGGGATTAATGGCAGTCCTGTTGCAGCACACTGGCTGAAAAAGATAGAGGGCGGCCCATACGCCTATAATGTCGAAATTGGATTTCCTGACCCGGAAACAGGCAGGTGGTTGAACATCATTACACCTCACCTCGATGACACACCAACTGAACACGGTTTTGTAAGCCTTGAGCCTTTGGCTATCGACAGGGTACTTGCAATATGGCTTGATGGAAGAAATACAGACGGACGCGGCCACCATGAATATGAAGATATCAGCAAAGCAATGACACTGCGTTCGGCTGAAATTTCGAGATCCGGAGAAATTACAAGAAAAAACGAAATTGATGCAGCCGTTTGCGATTGCTGTCAAACCGACCTGGCACCGATTGATGGTGGGTATCTTGCCGTTTACCGTGGCAGAACCGAAGACGAAATCCGGGATATACTGATTTCCCATTATGATGCTGAAACTGGCGAGTGGAGTGAACCGGTATTTGTGCACCGGGATGGCTGGCAGATCATGGCGTGTCCTGTTAACGGCCCAAGAATTTCGGTGTATGGCGAAAATGTTGCTGTTGCATGGTATACAGAATCGGAAGAGCAGCGAAAAGTATTGCTTGCACGCTCATCTGACAGCGGCAGAACTTTTGATACACCCATCGTTATAGCAACGGATGAAATCCAAACCCTGGGCAGAACTGATTTGATTTTAGCTGAGGACTGTTCGGTTTATGTAAGCTGGCTGCAACAGCACGGGCAATTTGGTAACGTGATGATAACCCATGTGAAGCCTGATGGCAGTATTGGAAATTCAATAAATGTAGGCCTTACCTCATCATCCCGTAGCAGCGGGTTCCCGAGGATTGAGCTTGCCGGTGACCATATCATCGCGGCATGGACCCAGACAGAACCTCTTGTGAGGGTTCGTACTGCGAGAGTAGGTATTAACGAATTTTAATTTAATGAGACATAGCCAATCAACATAGTCGACAATTAGAATGTTAACGTTTATTTTACTTGCAAAAAGAAATGATCATAAAGGGAATACGCAATTTTTCAGAAGGCCGGTGAAGTTTCCATACAGTGAGATAATACAAATCAATCATATACTATGAGTTCGAAAACATTTATTACCCTGTTACTGATAAGCATAATATACCTGTGTTGGGACATTACATCATTATGCGCCCAAAACGATCGGGATCAATACCTCAATCATGCCATAGAAATACTGGAAAGTGTGCCGCTGTTTGATGGCCACAACGACGCCCCCTGGCAGTACCGTAATCGTGTGGGTTATAAATTCTCGGAGCTCGATTTTGATGATACCACACACCTTGATCCTCCCATGCATACCGATATACAACGCCTGCGCGAAGGACGTGTTGGCGCCCAGTGGTGGTCGGTGTATGTGGATGCAAATATTCCTGAATCCGAAGCGGTAAGGCGTACACTGGAACAGATCGACTTTGTACACCGATTGAACAATAAATATCCGGAACATTTTGAACTTGCACTCACTGCAGATGATGTGGAACGGATTTTTGCAGATGGAAAAATTGCTTCACTTATGGGAATGGAAGGGGGCCATCAGATTGGCAACTCCCTTGCCGTTCTCCGGATGATGTACGATCTCGGAGTGCGCTATATGACAATTACACACAACCGTACACTCGATTGGGCCGATGCCGCCGGTGACAATCCGCAGCACGACGGCCTTACCGGGTTCGGGGAAGAAGTCATCAGGGAGATGAACAGGCTTGGAATGCTGGTTGATCTCTCCCATACCGCGCCCAATACCATGAAAGATGCCATTCGCGTATCACAGGCACCTGTGATGTTTTCCCATTCCAATGCACGTGCATTGGCTGGCCACCCCCGGAACGTGCCCGATGATGTGCTTCTGCTGACAAAAGAAAATAACGGTATTGTGATGGTAACCTTTGTTGAAACTTTTACTTCCGAAGAGCGAAGAAGGTTTTTTGCTGAAAGAGCAGCACACCAGAGGAAATTACAATACCTCTATCCCGGTGAGCCAGACAGCGTTTCAAAACATATGGCTGTTTGGGATGAAGGAAGGGAAGCCCCAAAATCTACCCTGGAACAGGTCGCCGATCATATTGATCACATTCGTGACCTTATAGGCGTGGACCATATTGGCATTGGAGGTGATTATGACGGAATTCCTACACTCCCACTGGGCCTCGAAGATGTGAGTACATATCCGGCCCTGTTTGCGGAACTGCTCAATCGGGGTTATTCTGAGGAGGATCTACGCAAAATAGCCGGTCTCAATATGCTTCGGGTGATGCGGGATGCAGAAGAAGTATCACGGCAACTGCGCTCAGAACGTGGCCCTTCCGAAGTTTTGATTTCGGATTTTGATTGATTCAACAGGATGAAACAATACCGCTGATTTTCCGGACAGCGGTATCTATCAATTCCAGATCCTGCGGCCGCGATAGGCGGTGTTCACCATCGGGTACAAGAATGAGTTCACTTTTTTGCTCGCCAAGCATACATTGAATTTTTTCTGATTTTTGCCAGGGGACATCATTGTCCTTTTTACCATGAATCAAAATGGCAGGAATGTCCACATTCAAAGAGTTCAGGTGAAGAAGCAGGTGTTGATTGCCATCATCAATCAGCCTTTTTGTAATCTTCACTGGCTCATCGCGATAATTACTATCACGCAGAAAATACCCCTGTTCATTGAGCAGCGTTCTTTCTGCTTCCGTGATTCTTTCTTCGTATATGGATTTCGTAAAATCAGGCGAAGATGCAACACCAACAAACCCCCTGATGATATGAGGCCGTGCTAATGCGGTGAGCAGGGCAATCCAGCCACCCATGGATGAGCCCACAGCCACTACAGGAACATCTGCAACCTCATCCAATACAAGGAGCGCATCATTCAGCCAATCTGAAATTGTGCCATCTTCAAACTTTCCATCCGATTCACCGTGCCCCCTGTAATCGAACCGGATATATGATTGGCCCCGCGCCTTACAACATTCTTCCAGACAAAGGGCTTTTGTTCCCTGCATGTGAGAGAAGAACCCGGGGAAAAACATTACGGTTGGTTTGTAGCCGGAGATGCTATGATATGCAATGGAATAACCGTCTTTTGAATGAAGAAATGCTGTCATATAAGAAAACTTTAATTAATCTTCATTATACAACACGTAAGTTATAGTTACCTGATTTGTTTGTAGATGGTGATTTTGTTTAATCGTAAACTGTATTCGATTCACAACTTACCATAAATTCATGAACAAATACCCGGCGATAATAATGTGAAAAATGAATTATTTTAAACTATGACACTTCCCGGAATCCATTGCCCCATCAGGGGCACCCGATATGGTAACCCCGGGTGGAGCGAAGCATTTCCATGCAACGCATGTCAGCGCAGCGCAACCCGGGGTTACAAAATGTTGCACCCCTCAGGATGTTCTTTGGGGGCTTAACATTAACCGGTGAGTCAAGCAGATGTCCAGTTATCCCGGGGCTTCTCCTACAGTCATGATACTCTGTGCATGAATTCGATATATATCCAATATGAATTTCGAAATTCAGGTAGCCCAGGTGCGGCCGCCAACTTCTTCAAGGCTTTCACAGCCGGAATAGATTCCCGGTATCGGATCATAATTCAGCACCTGAGTTGCCCCGGTTTCGGATGTGAAAAAACCCAAAAGGGCAAATTGACTGAATAACCGGAAAAAAGCAGTCCCATCAGGACGTTCCAAAAGTTTGCTGACATAGACATTCTGCTCTTCAAACGACAGGTTTGCAAATCTCTCATCAACAAGCTGGTTGATCCCGTTCATCAGAATATTCTTTTCATCCGGTGACAGATAATCAACAGCCAGGCTGTCGATGAATCGTTCAACCTGTGCATCTTTTGCGCCTGGTGTTGACGTTCTTGGAAGAATCACCTCAGCCAGATCGGCGGTTACGGCAAGCTGATGACGGTTTAGTGCCCGTGGCTGCCAGTCTGCGGATGTGTCGCTGCTGCAGCCAGACATTACCGCTGTAATCAATGATCCACTTAATGCACACCCCATAATGGCTGCTGTTCGTTTAATGGCTTCTCTTCTGTTCATCAAATCCATATCAAACCCTCAGAGATTTCCTTTATTAAGTTCACTTACCGCATAATCGCATGCCCTGGCTGTGAGCGCCATATAGGTTAAAGACGGGTTCCCCCAGCCGTTGGAGGTCATGCAGGCGCCGTCTGTTACAAAAATATTGGGGATATCATGCATCTGGTTCCACCGGTTAAGGACAGATGTTTTCGGGTCATGGCCCATTCGTGCGGTACCCATTTCGTGAATGCTGAGTCCCGGAGGGCTGTCGTTATCAAAGGTGCGGATGTTTCTGAAACCAGAAACCTCCAGCATTTCCGCACTTGATGATACCATCTCTTTCCGCATTTCCAGCTCATTTTCACTCCACTGCATATCCATCACAAGCTTTGGCAGGCCCCAGGGATCTGTATGGTTATAATCAAGGTAAACACGGTTTTCATGACGCGGCAGGCATTCGCCAAAAGCGAGAAATGTCATTGTCCAGTTGCCGGGAGTGCTTAGATTGTCTTTATAATCTGCGCCGAAGTCAAGCGGACCGCCCTGACCGGTACCCTGCCTTCCTCCCCATCCGTATGTTGAAAAGCCCCGTTTGTAATTTCTTCTTTCCGTTGCCCTGTCGATATTTTGAAACTGCGGCACCAGAACATCCACCGGCCGTCGGCCGCGAATATAACGATCCTGATAACCATCATGTATTCCTGATGCGCCAATTTCGAAGTGGTTATCCATGAGGTTATGGCCCAGTTCACCGCTGCTGTTTCCGATGCCGTCAGGGAAGCTGTTTTCAACCGAATTCAGTAAAATCGCTGTAGAGCCGAGAGCAGAAGCACACAGGAATACAATTTTGGAATAAAAATCGATTACTTCTTTGGTTTCGGTATCGATAATCCGCACTCCGGATGCTTTCCGGGTCTCCTTGTCGTAAAGGATGGTATGCACAATGGAATTCGGGCGAAGAGTCATGTTGCCGGTTGCTTCGGCGGCCGGCAGGGTGGAGGAATTGCTGCTGAAATAGGCACCATAAGGACAGCCACGCCGGCAAAGATTCCGGGCCATGCAGCTTCCGCGTCCGCCATGGGAGCGGGTAAGGTTCGCCGTGCGGCCGATGGTAAGCTGCCTGTCGGTAAAGTGTCTGGCTAACTCTTCTTTCACATGTATTTCGATACAGTTCATTTCCCATGGAGGCAGAAAAATCCCGTCCGGAATTTGTGGTAGACCATCCCTGTTTCCACTTATACCAATAAACGATTCCACGTGATCGTACCACGGTTCCATGTCCCTGTATCGTATAGGCCAGTCGATTCCGATTCCGTCTCTTTCATAGACTGCGAAATCGGTATCCCCTCGCCGGTATGCCCATCGCCCCCAGGTGAGCGACCGTCCTCCGACCTGGTATCCGCGCGTCCATAAAAACGGTTTTTCCTGGATGTATGGATTCTCATTATCCTTAACAAAAAAATGTTTTGTGTCCTGGGTTACGGCGTATGCGGTTCGGCTTTGAACAGGATAGATTTCGGTTCTTTCTTTGTAGGTGAGCCGGTTTCCGTATGGAAGCTCCCAGGGATGTTTGAACATGGTAGGGTAGTCATCGATATGGCGAACCATTCGGCCCCGGTCAAGCACGAGGGTTTTTAACCCTTTTTCGGTAAGTTCCTTGGCGGCCCATCCGCCGCTGATACCGGTACCGACCACGATGGCATCAAAGGTTAGTTGGTTGCTGGAATTAATATTCAGGTTCATTGCAGGTGAAGTATTGATTATCATAACAAGATCAACATACCTGCTAAATAAGTAAAGCTGATGAGTTACAAAAATCTGCAGAGATAAAAGTTTAGTTTTCTCAATTTACTTTACTTTGAGACACAATATTGTGGTGTCATCAGCCAGCCTTTCAATACTGTGTTGAAGGATATGGCTCCGGATCTCACTACAAATCTGTTTTGCCGTTAATTTTTCTGTCGGCAAATTGCGGAATATCGAAAGGGCTTGCTCAAAACCGATTCGTTTGCCTGTACCGTTTACAGCTTCCGGAAATCCATCTGAATAGAAAAGGATCACATCACCCTTTTGAAGGTTGAAATCAGATTCGATATAATCTACATTTTCAAGAACTCCAAGAGGATATTTAGGCTCTGGTGTCTGCATAAAAACAGCTTCACCATTACGTTTAAGCATCGGCAGGCAGTGGCCTGCATTGGCAAGAGAAAGCGTGAAACTGTAGGGATCAAAACGTGCAACCATACAGGTTATAAATGTCTGCGCATCGGTTTTTTCATAAATAACCGGACTGATTTCACGCAGAATTTTTGAGGGATTATCGGTGTACATCCGGGATCGGAGTAGCCCGCTTGTAAAAACAGCATGCATGGCTGCCTTCATGGATTTGCCCGATACATCCACAACAGCAAGGGTTAATATTTCCCGGCTGGTGCCATTCAGATGAGTAACATAGTCGAAATAGTCACCACCCACTTCGAATGAAGGGATGAAGTATCCATATAATTCAAAATGATCTGTTTCAGGATGTGAGACCGGCATTAGCTCTGCCTGGGTTTTTCTCGCGATGAGCATTTCATTTTCGAAACGAATATTTCTCATCAGCTTTTTCTCGTAATCGGGCACATAATTGCTTACTGAATTCACAGAAGGAGCTCTCAGATAGGCAACAGATCCGAAGGCCAAAATGGAACCCGCAAAAATAATCTGCCATACAGATTTCATTAAAACACTGATTTCTGCAGAACCCAAATACGGAAGTATATTTGTGACGGAGGCAAAAAACCATAAACCGGAAAAAACCGTGACAATACCACTGATTTTATATGCACTAACGATCGGAATTGCAATCAGTGTGAAAAGTGCAATCTCTTCTAAAATGGTCCCGTTTGTGCCAAATGAGCGACCCAGGCCGGCGTAAAGTACACCTCCTGCAACAATAGCCAGTATATAGACTAGTTTGTTGTTACGAATACGTTTTTCCAGGAAATTGTAGAGAACACCAGTGAGAGCAATGGATGAAAGGGCTGCCAGGCCCAGAACGCTCAGGTTTAATGACAGAAAAAAAGGCCGGTTGAGTACTTCGGAATATCCGAACTGGCTGTCGCTTTGAAAGAAATAAAGTCCGGTAAAATTCAGGAAAAGTGCTGTAATCCCGAGCATAATTCCAGCCAGTGAAAAGCCTTTGATGATCGATGCGCCTGTTTCCTTTAGGTAGAAACGGCCGCGCCAGTAGGCATCAATGAGCTGAATCTGAAATGATTTCTCGTTTCGAGCGTAGGCTTCCCAACCGATGTATGCCAATGCGGCAAACAATCCCATCACAACTCCATATACAATTTGGTTGAACTGTATCACAATATTGCCATAGGCTGTAAGTATATCACTGAAATTCAACAGGAAGATAAAGCGCCAGCTATAAATCAAAAATGTAATAACAAGGGCAACAATGGCAATCCTCTTCCAGTCGGCCCTTCCTTTAAACAGCTGTCCTATACCATCTATAAAAACAAAAAGTGCAATCAATGAAATCGCAAGAAAAAAGAAAACCACGAAACTTTGTTCCATCTCCCGACGCGGAAGTTTTTCCATCTCGTTGTAAGCTTCAAATTTTAATACGCGTATTCCCGAGATTTCGGTTCGCTCCAGAATACTTTCTTCTTTGATGTGAACAGCCGGTTCCAGTTCAAGTTCAATGATATCCCGGGACAAACCTGCCTGTTTTGTCCAACGATATGTACTGCCTGTATCAGCTATATCGATCTCTTCAGCAGAACCTGATTCAGGTATTAATTCCTGATATTCATCAAATTCGTTCGAGAACCGATACCCGGCGAGATCATGGCCAAAAGCTTCTGTGATAAGCTTTTCAGCAAATGCTTTTGAATTTTCACCCAGTATAATTGCATTTTCTATACGAGAGGGATTGATTTCAAAATATCTAACCATGCCATTATTATCCCACCTTGCGCGGTAACTGCCTGAGGCATTGAAGATCGACGATGGAGTAAGGTTAAAGCTATCATTCAGGCCCAGTGGCTGTGCTGCAACGACCTCCCATCCATGGAGGTAGAAATTTTCCTGGTTGAGTTGATATGGCTTTGGGGTATTTTCTTTCAGTGAATCCTGAATAGACCGATACAGTGATACACGCTGGGTTCTGAAAGGAATGAGCCCGAGGGTATCAGGTGTATGACCCAGTTCGGAAAACAGGTTTTTGGCAATCTCAATTGCCTGTTCTTTGGATTGCGATACCGGAGAGCCTGCCGAGAAATCAAACTCCGTCCTGAGCAGGAAAAACAATACCATTCCTGTAATACCGGGAATAATCCAGGCCCACAAAGACAGATTGAAGCTTGATTTCATGCTAAAGGAGTTTTATTTGGCAAAAAATTTTATAGCTATCCTGGTTAAGCCATAATCTAAAATCGATGACTCAATAGCCATTCCAAAATATGTGATGCTTTACGAAGATCTTTCGTTTAAGTTGCTAATCTTTCAACCTGAGCGGTTAATTCACACCGAATAAATAATTGATACTCTGATTGAAATTTAACTGACTGGCTCATTAAGCCGATTCATCCGGATGATGATCCATAAAGCTGATATCAGAACCAGAATACCGGTAAGCACGATAGCAAGATGAATATCATACATGTCGGCGATGACCCCGGAAAAAATGGCCCCTATTGCATATCCGCCATCACGCCAAAGACGGAATACACCGATGCTTTCTGCCCTGTCGATTGGATGAGACAGGTCTGCAATTGCTGCAAGAAATGTGGGATAGACCATTGCCGTTCCGGTTCCCAGTAGTGCCGCAGCCAAAATAAAAGCAGAGAAATGTTCAAGAAAAGGGAATATCAGAAGCACCGCAGCCTGGAGCAGCATGCCCATCCAAAGTATTTTTTTACGGCCGGTATAATCTGAAATTTTTCCCGTTACAATTTGAAGAATGCCCCAGAAAGCCGGGTATACTGCAACAACAATACCGATCTGAGTCATGGTAAGCCCCGATGCGGCGAGAAATAACGGAAAAGCTCCCCAGGCCATCCCGTCTTTGAAATTTGTCATTAACCCTGCCTGTGAAACCGATTGCAGGTTCCGGTTACCAATGCTTACTTCATAGAAGAGATTCTTTTTAACCCGTGTTTCAGCAGAGTTACTGGATTCATATTCAACAAATGGTGCGGTATCACGAACAAGAAAAATGGTCATGAAAAGGCCAAGAAAAGCGAGAAAAATTCCCAGATAAAACGGATACGGGCGCAGGCCAACTTCAGCTGCAATCCATCCAGTAACAAATGCAACGATAGCAACGGCAAGATAACCTGCAAATTCGTTCAGTCCCATGGCAAGGCCGCGGTCTTTTTCTCCGGCCAGATCAATTTTCATGATCACATTTGCCGACCATGCCAGACCCTGGTTAATTCCAAGAAAGGAAAACTGTTTCCAGTTTTCTTTTAAACCCGGCACGTGTTTCATGAATACAAATATGCTCCTATAATTCAGGTTTCAGAGTGAATCTTTACCTCTGCTATCTTCCATTTCGGATATCCATTATCCGGTATCACAGTCAGATATCCATCCCGCCTTAACAGAATTTCAACATATCTTTAAAAGGTAAATTTGATTACCATAAAGTAACAGCTTCAAACACATTTATACTTATTAAGATCTAATAAAATGAATATTCAAAATTTGATCAAAGGCCTGCACCATGTAACTGCAACAGTAAATGAAGCACAGGAGGATGTCGATTTTTACACCAGACTGCTCGGCCTGCGATTGGTAAAGGTTACAGTTAATTTTGATAATGAAAAGGTGTACCATTTTTACTATGGAAATAAAATTGGTTCTCCTTCTACCATTTTTACTACGTTTCCGTACATAGATCAGGTCGTCAGAAAAGGTGTGATTGGTGCCGGACAGGTGTACGAAACGGTATTTTCAGTTAAAGCTGATTCACTTGCATTTTGGGAAAAACGTTTGAAAGAAAATGGCCTTGAAACGCATAAAGAAAGCAGATTCGGATTTGATTTTTTGCTTTTTGAAGATCCATCAGGTCTGAAACTCTCAATTATTGAAGACGATTCAGACAAACGTGAACCGGTATGGGTATCCGCTGACATTGCCAATGAAAATGTAATTATCGGCATTCACAGTGTGGTTTTGGCAGTTGAAGATCCCGGAGAAACGGCCAGTTTTCTTCACGATTTCGGTTATACATCTGATAAAAACGATGGAAAATTTACACTTCTTGAAACGGCGGAAAAAGGGGCTGGGAATTCACTGATCCTGCTTGACGGCAGCGGATTACCGAAAGGGATAAATGGATTGGGAACAGTACACCATGTGGCTCACCGTGTCGACTCGATTGAAGATTCACTTAGAATCAAAGCGTATCTGGAAGATGCGTATGGAATCAGTGTGACCGAAATCAGGGACAGGAAATATTTCAAGTCGATCTATTTCCGCATTCCGGGCAATGTTTTGTTCGAAGTGGCCACATCCGGCCCCGGCTTCCTGGTGGATGAAACTGTGGAAGAGCTGGGGTCATCACTCAAACTTCCCGACTGGCAGGAAGTGAGGCGCGATCAGATCGAAAAGGATCTGGTGCCGTTCATCCGTTGATTAAATCCATGAACCTTGCATGACATACAGAAATTTTACAGAAATTGATGTTTTATTTGATGAGATTGCACCAGTTAAACTTTTTATAATTATTGCTCCAATTTTGTCGTCATGCTCAAAGATATCCGTTTCCCTGTCTTTGTAATTCTTATATCTTGTTTCAGCACTACAGTTGTTTTTTCGCAAAATACAACCAACAACCCTTTTCCGAATCCAATTGATACCACGCAAGGACTTGTATTGGTAGATGTAGTTGAGTTTGTGACGATACCCGATTATAACGGCAACCCTGCCCGCCCTATGCTTATGGTTGATGAGCCCGGAACTTACCGCATGTTTGTTAATGATATGTATGGGGCAATTTACAATATTCTTTATGACGGGCAATCAGTAACTGAATACATCAATATCAATGACCCGAAATGGGGTATTGAGGTGGAGTACAGCGGACGAGAACGGGGATTCCAAAGTTTTGCATTTCATCCGGATTTCGGACGAAGAGGTATGCCTGGCTTTGGCCGCTTTTATACTTTTACAGATATTGTTGATGACGGCTCACCTGTGGATTTTCACCCTGGTGGCGGCAACCTGACTCATCACACGGTGATTCACGAATGGCGGGATAACAATCCCAGAACTGAAAAATATATTGGTGATGTACCCCGTGAACTGATGCGTTTCCAGCAACCATTTGGCAACCATAATGCAGGGCAGCTGGCTTTTTACCCATTTGCTTCGCCGGGCGATAAAGAATATGGTTTACTTTACATTGGTTCAGCCGATGGCGGCAGCGGTGGCGATCCCCTGAACCTTTCGCTGAATCTGGGATCACCGTTTGGCAAGATTTTGCGCATTGATCCGCTTGGCTCAAACAGTTCCAACGGGCAGTATGGTATTCCGGTTGATAATCCGTTTGTTGGGCTAGCCGGAGCATTGGGCGAAATTTATGCTTATGGCATGAGGAACCCGCAACGATTTGGATGGGATCCAGTTAATGGCAATCTTTTTATGGCGGATATCGGCCAGAACATTGTTGAGAAGGTAAGCCTTGTACCCAAAGGCGGCAATCTTGGATGGAATGATTGGGAGGGAAGCTACCGGTTTATCAGCCGTGCCGAGGTGGAAGTTGATAAACCCCGAAGCGATTCGGATATCGTGTATCCCGTAGTAGAATACGGTCGCTATGATCCTATTATGGCTGCCCGTGTAGCTGTGACCGGCATACATGTGTACCGTTCAGGGCCGGTTTCACAGCTTATGAACAAAGTGCTTTTCGGAGACATGGTAAATGGAGAGATCTTTTATTTTGATGCTGATGTTCTTCCTGATGGAGGTACAGAGGGCATTCACAGAATTTTGTTGAGGGATGAGTCAGGCCAGGCCAAAACTTTTCTCGAACTTATCCAGGAGAAAAACCTGAAACAGGGCAGAGAGCCTGCGCCGAGAACCGATTTAAGGTTCGGTACAGGCCCTGATAACCGGTTCTTTTTACTGAACAAACAAGACGGGGTGATCCGTGAAGTAATTAGTGAAAAGTGAAAAGTATTAGGATTAAAGGTTATCACTAAAATTATTCAGTATTTCAGCCAGTTTTACGGGCTGACTCATCATGGGTAAATGTCCGCTCTCTATTTCTTTAATATTTTTGGCTTTCAGGTTATTGGCCATTTTGTTCTGCATGGAAACCGGAAATTCGTTATCAAGTGTAAGTTTGATGTAAATCCTGCTGGTATTTGGAATCCCTGCATTGCATTTGTCGGTATACAAGAAACGTGATTCCGCGGTAAAATTTTGAATGACCATTTTTTTTTGACTTGAGTTCAGATCATTACATAATCCCGTTTCAATTGCTTTGGCCGGCGGCCTGGTGCCTGCAAGCTTCATGATAACCGGCAGGATAATTTTTTTAGGAAAAGGCAGGCAGGAAATAAATGAATTTCCATATTGGGGTATTGCAGAACCAATTGCTGCAAAGCCTGCTGTTTTATTGCTAAAATGTTCTGCAACTTTCAAACCAACACACCCCCCGATAGAGTGGGTGACAATGACGAATTTCGCAACATTCAAATCAGATATCTGCTCAATTACACTGTTTTTATAGTCCTCGAATCGCAGTTTTGAGTTCATTCCATCAGAATTATTCCTGTTGGGAAAATTTATGGCCAGAGCGGGATGATTCAGCAGTTTAATCATTTCATCCCATATATAACTTCCAAGACCGGCACCGTGTATTAGAATAAAACCTTTATCAGTCATGTAATTATTACGTGAATATTGTTAAACCGGTATGTCTTTGTAAGTCTCGTCTTATATAGCAAATCTGGATGCATTATCTCATTCGGCCGGTAGATGTTTTAAAAACGGAGTAGAATTACCTGTCAGTTGTTCAGGAAAAATTGATACAGTTCATCAATTTCATTCTCCAGTTTTCTAATATCATCGTTATAACTCTCTTCCAGGTCGGCATTAAACGTGCCAAATCCTGATAGTTTACGGGAATACATATCCATGATGATATTTAAAAGAGTGTTTAATCGTGCTGACACCAGTCTCTTTTGGCTGCGCGTTTTCCCTGGCAACCGGTATTTCCCCGAAAAATTCTCAAGGTTTTCCATCAGAGCTTCAAGTTTCTCTGTAATCTCATCTATTGATTTCTCATCAATGTTTTGCTCCACTCGATTCAGCACTGATTTATCAGGTTCATTCAGAAGTTGCACCATTTCAATGATATTCTTTTCCATCAAATGTACCCTTGATGTTATCACCCTCTGATGAGTTTCTGACATTTTTTGTGGATTCATTATCTTATATGGAGATTTGTTAGAAGAAGTCTCTGCGCTTATATCCTTAAAGTCAGATTATTAGCTTAGATTGTAAGATACAGGATACTGGTAGCTGATAGCTGATAGCTGATAGCTGATAGCTGATAGCTGATAAAGTTATCCGGTCACTTACGGTAAATCAAAACTTATATGCGATCTGAGTATATCGCCTTTACCCGGTCCCTGAGATTATAACCACTACTCATCACTTCACCGTATGCACCGGCACTGCGAATGGCAACGAGATCCCCCCGTTCCAGTGCAGGCAGCTGAATGGCTCGTTGAAAGGTATCGGACGACTCGCAGATCGGCCCCACAACATCGTAGATTTGTGAAGGCTTGTTGCTTGTAAGCACATCAACCCGATGTGACGCCTGATAAAGAGCAGGACGTATCAGTTCTGTCATGCCTGCATCAATAATGGCAAATCGGGTATTTACGCCGTCCTTGATGTATAGAACCCTGGATATCAGGCTTCCGCATTGGCCAACGATACTGCGGCCAAGTTCAAAATGCACCTGTTGGCCATCACGAATTTCAAGATGATGGTCAAAAACTTCAAAAAAGGATTGAAAATCGGGTATGGGTTCAGAATCCGGTGCATTATAATTGATGCCAAGACCTCCGCCAAGATTAATGTGCTCCAGCTGGCATCCATTCTGCTCAAAAAGTTTTTGCAGTTCATTAACTCTTGTACAGAGTTCCACAAAAGGCTTCAGATCGGTAATTTGTGAACCGATGTGAAAATGGATACCATTCAGGCGGATATGGTTTAGTCTCGGGATCAATTCAAAAATTAGTGGCAGTTTTTCAGGATTGATACCGAACTTGTTCTCTTGCAGTCCGGTTGTTATATACTTGTGCGTTTTAGCCTCAATGTTTGGATTCAATCGAATGGAAACAGAAGCTTTAGTATCCATTTGGCCGGCCAGGATGTTAATAACTTCAAGCTCCTGAGTTGATTCACAGTTAAAGGAATAGATCCCTGATTTGAGGCCGGTACGGATCTCGTCATCCGTTTTACCAACGCCCGCAAATGCAATCTGGCCAGGGCTGAAACCAGCTTCCAATGCCCGTTCCACCTCCCGGCCGCTTACACAGTCAATTCCAAGGCCTGCTTCTTTTATCAAGTGCAGGATTTCGAAATTGTAATTTGCCTTGATGGCATAGTGTACATGATATCCTTTTGACAAGCCGTATTTCTGAACATGGTCAAGAGTTTTTTTAAGCTGGCCCAAATCATAGTAGTAAAAAGGAGTCGGCAGATCCCTGAACTTTTCAACAAGTGAATCCGAAAACATATAGGTGGTTTAGCTGTGTTAACCGTAAAGATTGCTGAGTTCGCAATGAATTATATGATATGATTTTTTTTATCGAATCAACTCAACAAATTAAATAGTTTAGACAATTGTAATTATAAATCGGTACAAAGAGAACAAAACAATAACCTAAAGTACCGGATACTCATTCCGCCATTTCAAGGCCGTAAAGTTCAATTCCTGCTTGTTCATAAACATCACCGGGAAGCCAGAATGGAGCTTCATCCCGGTTTGCAATCAATTCGGCAGCAAGAACAAATGACCGGATATAACTTGTTACATAGACATAGTCGATTGTATTTGGTTCATCGGTAACCTGATGGTAGTAGTAGTTGATTTCATCATCAAAAGCAGTGACCCCCATGCTATATGTGGGAGCCGGAATTCCAACTCGTGCAAAATTAGCATTATCGGAACGATCAAACAGGTTTTGTTCCGGAACGGGGTCGGGAATGGCTTCCAGGCCGAATGCAGCAGCGGCGGCAATAAGCTCTTCATCTGCTTCAGTTCTGCCAAGGCCAATCACGGTTACCTTCGTTGTATCATTATACCCGGCACCATCGATATTAAGATTATAGACAGTTTGTTCCAATGGAATCAGTGGATTATCTGCATAATACCGGCTTCCAAGCAGTCCCACTTCCTCGGCTGTCCAGGCAGCAAATATCACTGATCGCCGTGGAGGGTATTTAGAAAAATATCTTGCCGCAGATATAATTCCGGCCGTTCCTACTGCATTATCCCTTGCACCATTGAATATATATTCACTCATGATGGGTTCCGGGTGGCCATCAACAACACCCACGTGGTCGTAATGGGCACCCAGGAGAATGTATTCATTCATGAGTTCAGGATCGGTACCCCTTAAAACACCGATTACATTTCTGCTGGTAAAACTTTCTGTGCCTTCACCAATTATCTCGAGACTACCGGTTGCACCGCTCTCCTCCTTGAGGTACGAAATCCGGTTCTCCACATTGCCATTCATCCAAAAGTGTGGCATTGTCGTTTCTCCATTACCTTCGCTGCTGTCGAGAGAAACTCTTTCACCTCCAAGAAAGTTGACCAATATTTGCCAGGGCAACATGGGATTGTTGTATAATTCTATAAGCCCTTCAGCTCCCGCATTGCTCACCCATTCATTTTTTTGCCCGGTATTCATAAACATCTCCTGAGGTGAAGTTCTGCCCGGCAGTCCCGCATTGGCTATTACAATTTTTCCGGTTACATCGTGCAAATCGAGCTCTTCCCTGTCCGCATATTCAAGGAATATTACAGGTGCCTGCAGTTCGCCGCGATAATTGTTGAACAGAACCAGGTCTTCATTGATATGATAGGTTGAATCGCCCACTGAAAAAGAGATCATGTCCGGCGGTGCCAATCTTTGAAGCGGCACATCCTGAAAATAAGAATGATGCCCTTCCACCATTTCGATACCATGTACCTGGAACCAGGTTGCTATGTAGCGCGCTGCAATATCCAGTTCATGCGTGCCGGTATCCCTGCCAAGAAATTCATCTGCTGCGAGAAAATAGATATTTAACTCAACATCAGATTGAGGTATTTCTCCCGCTATTCGTTCAGGATCAAGGATTTGTGCTGTGAGGGGCTGATACGATACAAAAATGAACATAAGTAGTATCATCAAGCCGTAAATATTGATTACAGATGTAAGATCCTGAAACGATTTCATCAAGTCAGTTAAGTTCTTCATTGTTTATTTTTGGAGTCGCTGTTAAATAATTTTGTTCAAAATACTTTTTTTTCTGTTCCGGAAATCCAGTTAAAACTTATTCTTATTGGATCAATTTTTCAATAAACGATATTATCGATAGCAGGAAAACAGAACGTTGAAAAAGTAACACTGGCCAGTACGATTTATTTCTGAAAAAGTTTTTTAATAACCGGAATCATCACCATTAAAAAAAGGAATAGAGAGAGAAAGAGAATAAGAGTTTGCCCGGGAAGTTCAAAACCTGCAATCCGGGAAATAGCCCTGATAAAATTAAAGAGGCCGGTCAAAACTGTAAGATATACAACAGTACCTGTTAAAATGTTGTAAACCGATTTATTCTGATGTTCTTTGGGTAGAATACCTGGATCATTCATCATCAAAAACAGGATAACAGCAATCACCGGGAGAATAATACCATTCAGTGCCTGGGCAAGTATAATGACAGGAACCGGCTGAAACTGCAACAATCCAAAAAGCAGGCCAATAGCAAGAACCAGCCCCCATGTTAAACGGAATCGGTGCCCATTGTGCCGCCACCGGTTATCCCCCGGTTTCGCAAGTAACGATTGTGCGGTGATGGCTGCAGCGAGTGCGGCCGTTAACGCAGAGCTGATACCGGCGCCGAACAACCCGATCGCCAAAAGCCAGCGAGCTCCTGCACCAAGCTGATTACTCAGGGCATCCGCAAGCCCTTCAAACGAAAACGCTCCGCTTATAGCAGTTCCTGTCAAAAGTATGGCAATCGATATAAATCCGCCTAAACCTATGGCAATCAGAAGGCTCCATTTCATCTCGGATAAGGTTTGGGCATGCTTCATCCCCGAGCCGAGGAAGATGTTATATGGCACAACGGTAGTACCAAGCAAGCCGAGAACCAGTATTTCTGCGCCGGCAGGAATGGCTGGCCGAATGCTGCCGCTGAAGACTTCTGCCCAGTTGTGAGGCATCATAAAAGCGGTTATCACAAAACAAATACCCATAACAGCCACAATGAAACCGAGTAGTGTCGCAATCTGTTTAACGGTTCCCTTCCATAGGATGAGTGAAGCGATGATACCGATAAGTGCCACTACAAACGGTACAGGTACTTGTTCGAAAACAAGTGATACACCGGATGCAGCACCCAGAATATTTCCTGCCTCAAAAGCAGCGCAGCCTACCAGTATGGATGCCAGTGTTAGGCCTATAAGAAACCTGCCTGCCCTGGTTTGCAGATACTTTTTTTGCATGGCGTGGCCAAGATTCATTCCCGTTACAGCAGTAATACGGGCTGATGCTTCCTGCAACACGTAACAGGCGGCAGTGGAAAATATGAGTGCCCAAATCAGTGCATATCCGAAACCCGCTCCGGAAGATGCCGCTGTTGTTACAGTACCCGGACCGATGAAAGCGGCGGCTATTACCGACCAAAACAGGATGTGCAAAAGCTTTTTTTTCAAATGGATCAGGCTTTACATGCTATTTTACAATCATTCAGCAGATATTAAGTGTTCTGAATCTTATTTTATATGAAAGTAAAGGAGTATTGGATTGTAAGCACCATGAATATTGTTTAGATGAGAAAGTAGCTACATTACGAATGTTTTAAAAAGATAAAATCACGTGAAGAAAAACATAAGGCACTTATTTTGGCTAAAAAAAATCACCTGTATCCTGTTGCTATTTTTAGCTGTTCTTGGTTGTGCCACAACTGAGGTGGAAATTCGGGAGAGGGCCGATGCCGGATATTATCAAAATCACGTCAGGTCCGACCTGGTACGTACACAAATCGATGAGACATTTGAGTCGGTTCGCCGTATTCAAAGCACTGTAACCTATCGCACCTATCAATTCGATCTGGATAATCTACCCCGACAATCATATTTAAGGGGTGCAAATTTTGAATTTATTGCTGTTGACAGAAAAGTGGATACCCACTCCACGGCAGGAACAGCACTCGTATTATCGGCGGCTCAACGAGGCCGGGTTGGCCTGCTGACCGCTGCACATGCTGCGACATTCCCGGATACAATCTGGCATTACAGCGGAGTTCGCGTTGAAGGTGCTGATAATTTTGTGGAAGCAGTTTCAATCAGAGATAATCTGAATCAGTTTATTTTTACCGATGATGGTATTGAACTGATAGAGCTTGTGGTTGCAGATGAACGTCGCGACCTTGCCATGTTACGAACCATATCACCGGTTGGCCCATCTGCAAACCTGATACCGCTCAGGGTGCCGGCTGGGGATATATCACAAATCAGAACGGCCGACATGATATATGCGATGGGATATCCAAGAGGAGTGCAAATGGTGACACAAGGCTTGGTAAATCTCACACAACACCCAATCAGAACCCTGATGATGGATATCAACCTGAACAGGGGATTCAGTGGCGGAGTTGTATTTGCCATTCGAAGCGATGGATCCGGATTGGAATGGATTGGAATTATAACCTCAACACTGGGTGAACGGGAACACTACCTCACACCGGATAGTGTGTTCGACAACGATTTTGTGCCGGACCTTGAATACACCGGCAGAATATTTGTGAGAAGCACCATGCGAATCTATTATGGCATGACCAATGCCGTGGATGTTGGCAATGTCAGGACTTTTCTCTACGAAAACTGGAATACGCTGCGTGATGCAGGGATCAGGGTGCCGTTGTTGCCTTGAAACCTGAGTTCGATCTTAAATCAAGCCAAAAAGCACTCCCCTCCTATGTAGGAGGAGCCGGGGGTGGTAGTCTTCAGTTTTTTTGTTCAAATAAGACTCAAAAACTCAGTTTAAACCACCCCTAAATCCCCTCCTTGAGAAGGAGGGGACTTTATTTACTACAAATATTGATATTTATGATCGAACTCTGGTTTGGATGATGAGCTATTGACTATAGACAATGGATGTTTAAAATATGAAATTTTGCTGCAGTAATGGCTATGACATTGAACTATTGAGGCATTCTGTTTATAACTTTACAATTCCACAGTTCCACAATTCATAGAGCTGAAAATCGATTCAAAACTTAATTTTCGGGATCATCAGATCCATATCCGCCGCCGCCTGGTGTATGCAGGATAAAGCGGTCGCCAGCTTCAAGTTCTGCGCCGTCTTTCCAATCCAGTTTTATAGCTTCTCCATTTTTCTTCTCTATCCATTGTCTGCCGGTTTTACCCGGGGCGCCTCCATTTAATCCATATGAAGGCACAATACGGTGCTGTGTTAATACAGACAAACTTACCGGTTCAAGAAAAGTCATTTCCCTGATCACACCGTTACCACCTTTCCATGTACCCTTTCCACCGGAATGTTGCATAATTTCATATCTGTCGAGACGTACCGGATATCTGTGTTCAAGGATTTCGGGGTCGGCTGCACGGGTGTTGGTCATATGCTGATGAACAGCATCGGCACCATCGAAGCCCTCACCCGCGCCTGATCCTCCACCCACGGTTTCATAATATCCGAATCCGGAATTGCCAAACAATACATTATTCATGGTTCCGTAACTGCATGCAACAATGCCAAATGCTTTAAGAATGGTGTCTGTTAGCCGCTGGCTGGTTTCGATATTTCCCCCAACAACGGCTGGGCATTCATCAGGCAGCTCAGAAAAACCGGGATTGAGCATACATTCGGGTAGAATCACTTCAACAGGCTCCAGCAAACCATCATTCAGCGGAAGCGGCTCATTAACCAGCAGCCGCAATACGTACATGATTACGCTGTTAACAATGGATGGATTTGCATTCAGATTACCGGGGTGAACTCCGGATGTGCCTGTGAAATCCATTTTTAAGGAACTGTTTTTTAATGTACAGGTTACTTTAAGAAGCGAACCATCGTCCATTTTTTCCTCTGCCTGGTAAACACCTGCCGGAATTTTGGACAGGGTATTTTCCATCCTCCCGGCCGCATACGATTTCAGAAGCCTCATATACCGTGCAACCTCTCCTGCCCCGAAATTATCAGCCATTTTCTGTATTTCCATCACTCCACGGTGATTGGCAGCAACGGCAGCTCGGATATCAGCAAGGTTTTCATTTACAGACCGTGAAGGCCAC
>PWLN01000290.1 GCA_003559375.1 Balneolaceae bacterium
AGCTTCTTTCCCTTTCCGGCTCAGCGAGCCGGGCTACTGTACCCCGGGTCGCTGACCCGGGCTCTATTTACCTGCCCTACTCCGCATTCAATGAATCATTACCCACTATCAGGGCCATATCAAAGTATTTCGCATTTCAGCTTCTTTCCCTTTCCGGCTCAGCGAGCCGGGCTACTGTACCCCGGGCCAGCCCCGTAGCCGGGTTACAGGGATCCGTTCTTTTTGAGGTATTGCCATGCAATTGCCAGTAACATCAGGTAGGCAATCAGTGCAAAAAGAACCACCCAGAATCCCTGTATGATGTCGCTAAAATAGTGAACCGGAGCATTGATCAGCAGAAGGAGGGGAAATCCGAAAACCAGGGCGAGTCCGCTCCCGTAAACAAGATTATAGCTGGCAGGAGATTTCATTTCGGAGTCCACAATCCTGAGGAGTACAAGTGCAGACTGCAAGGTTCCGTTCATGTTACCGAAGATGGCAGCGAATCGTTCAAATGCATATTCACGAAATGCATCGTTTGTGAGATATGAGATTAAAAACCAGGTAGCAAATGCTACAGCAATTGAGATCGTAAGTAGTGGAATCCAATATTGTAACACCACTACCAGGCTTATGGCAGCAACAGATGCCACAATCATGAAATCCATGAACAGGTTCGAGCAGCGGGTCATTGTTGCATCACTGATGAGGCGGCTGGCACCGGTGCTATCGAGAACTTTACGTACAAAGAGGGCAACAATTGCCGCAAATATGAAATGAAACGACCATAGTGTTGTGACCTCCTGTTCTGCGCCTACCTTAACCAGGCCCAATTCCATCAGGTATACAATACCATAGGCAAGTATAAACGTGGCTCCGATTAGCCCAATATGAAACGTAAGCGATTCAATATTTTCGGATGATGTTGTAATCTTTTCGCTCGTATTTGCTATTGGTTTTGCAGGAATGCCTTTTTTAACATCATCCGACAGTTCCGTGCCTGCCTGATGATAAGCAGCTTTCCCCTGGTTGATTCCCCTGCGTATCAGCGCGATGCCTACTGTATAGGCAACAAGAAAACCGGCCGCGGAAAATGTAAGCCCCACGATTCCGCCGTGTTCAAAACCAAACTGTTCCCAGTTGGAGCCAATAGAATAGGCAATGCCCGGATTCATGCCGAATGCGAGGGGTGGCAGAAATCCGATGCCCACAAACAGGTCGGGCATAATCGTATAAAAAAGCAAAAATGCAATCAACAAACCTATTATAGCCTGGATCAGATAGGTGAAAATGAAAATCAACCCGAAAATAACTGAGGAAAGCCCAACCTTTTTTTTTGGTGCCCTAAGGCTTAATGCGATAAAAAGAAGCGCCAGCAGGTGATATACATAGGTTCCCAGGCGTTCTGATGTTAAATCTATCAAACCAAGAAGATTTGCGCCCACCACGAGGCCAATCCCACCGGCAATCAGGTTGGCCGGAATCAGATAGGCCTGAAATACCGGAATTTTACTTCTCATCCACGTAGCAAGCACCAGCAACAATCCCATCCACGCGAAATCAAGAAAAAACTCACCTGCAGCAATTTCTATTGTCCAGGAGCTCATCAGATCGATTGTACCGGTTTTTCACCCTTCTTAAGGCGGTTGATATAAAGCTGCCACTGCAGGGCACTGGAGCCTTCAAGGTCAATTTGAAGGGTGAGATCAGGGGTAGTTACCGTAATTTTATGGTTTTGCTCAACCGATATGTAGCGTATCTCATCAAGCCCCAGGTCGAATTTTTTTGTACCCATCAGAACAAGAAGCCGGTCTTCCCGTAATTCTGTAATGGCACGATCGAGCTTCTGGAGCTGATGTTCATAATCTACCATATAAATCTGACATCCCTGTTTTTCCAGAATAATCCCTTCTGTATGCCTGGCCGACACCATCGGCATCCGGTTTATTTTGTCAAAGAGGTCAATAATGGAAATAATATTGCCTTTATTATCGATGAGCCTTGAGGCCGGATTCATCTGATACCGGAAAGCGGCATTCCTGCTGAATACATGCTGGCCGTCAGGTGAAAAAACTGCACCATCTGTTCCGGTTTCAGGGCACCTGTACAACAAGCGGTGTATTCCGGCGGCAGGTTTGCTGCAGATTTTTGGAATAGCTTCTTCCGGGGGATGGTATTCATCGAATGCAATCAGTTCGCGGCAATAATCGGCAAAAGATTCATAATCCTTGAAATCGGACGCATAAACCGGATCCAGAAACCTTAGTTCGACGCTGCCTCGCCTGTACTTGTCGGCCCAGCGCGGCCATCCAAGATGAGAGCCATGAATTTGCACCGGGTGAACCGGGATACGCATTTTCCAGAAAAGTTTCAGAGTGGTTTCAATCAGCGGTTTGGGTTTGCCGTCCCACCGGCGCCCGCCTTCAGGAAAGATGACAATCATTCTGCGCTGATCGATCATTTTGATGACACTGCGGATAATTCCCGGCTCGGGAACATACTTGCTGGTTGGGACAATACCTATACTATCCATGAAAATGCGCGGGAGCGGTTTATGAAACTGATCGCGCGTCATGACTCCGGCAGTAGGTTCCTGTGTGAGCCCCACGTTCATGATAAAGGGATCAAAATAGTTGGAATGGTTACCATAGATGAAACAGGGCCCGGTTAACGGCATATTATGGATATTTGTAATCCGCGGATTAAAAAGGAACCGTGTAGCCGGAATAATGGTATTGCGCATAAACACAAAAGTCTTATCCGAAAAACCGCGCTCATTCTGTTTAAATCTGAAGCCTTTAATCATGCTCCGAAAGAAGTAAGTTTACAAAGTCAAAATCAATACACCAGAAGGTAAAAGATTTTGTGGAATAAGAAAGGCATTAATTGGGAGGCAGGTTTCAGGTTTCAGGTTCAAGGTTTAAGGTTCAAGGTTTAAGGTTTAAGGTTCAAGGTTTAAGGTTCAAGGTTTAAGGTTTAAGGTTTAAGGTTCAAGGTTTAAGGTTCAAAGTTTAAGGTTCAAGGTTTAAGGTTCAAGGTTTCAGGTTTAAGGTTCAAGGTTTAAGGTTCAAAGTTTCAGGTCACACATCACAGGCCGCACATCGTGTATCGTTCATCCCCTCGCCTTAACCTGCTCCAACGCTGTCAGACGCCCCGACAGGCTTGTCGGGGCATGCTGACAGGTTTTCGCTGTGGTGCTTTGTTGAAAGTGGCTTCTGTAGTTTATCCGGAGGCGCTTCAATTTAAAAAGCCGAAAAGCCAAAGTGGAATCCGGTTACCCATGCCGGTTTCGATGCCGTCTATCGCCAGCCATGCGTTTTTTTGGTTCTTTATCTGGGTATTTGTTTTATCTTTGCCGCCAACCTCGATTAGGTGTTGTCTGTTGACCAGGAAATCGCCGGTTCCGGGGTAGTGAATCGTTTGGCTGTTTGCGAGCTGGCTCAAAAGGAATGTTTCTCGAGCAGTGCCGGTATTTACGTCCGACGGATTCAGGCTGTACATCAGGTTGGGGTGATGCAGATATACTTTTTCCGGTTTGGTGAGCAGGCTGATCCCTTTCTTTTCACTGAACAGTGACCGTGTAATACCTGCGATGTCGAGATATCTGAAGTAGGTTTTTAGCGTATTTCTTCCCACCTGCATCCGGCCTGCAAGTTTGTCAACATTCGGTTTGAAGGGTACGCTGTGGCTGATGATGTAGAGCAGCTGTTTGATTTTTTCCATATTGCCTGGTGTGATTCCGGAAGTGATAAGAAGATCTGATTCAATCACTTTTATGACGGACTCCTTCAACCGGAGATCATAGGTTTGAGGGTGTTCAAAGTAATAGGGATAATACCCGCCCCGAAGATACTCATTGAAATACTGCAGCGGCCTGATTTCTTTCCAGATGGGTTTGACTATGGCAACATGGTTATCAAGAATCTGCTCAAGCGGAATAGGTTCAAAGCGAATACCGGTTTTAAAACGGATATATTCTCTTAGCGAAAGGCCGGGAAGATCATAGATCACGGCCCTGCGGGATAACTCATTAAGCCCGTCACTTAGCTGTAAGATGGACGATCCTGTAAACAAAACCCGCAAGCCGGGGTATCTGTCATAGATATTCTTCAGCTCTCGTGCCCAGCCGGAATAGCTGTGCACCTCATCAATGAGCAGATATTCACCACCAAGTTTTACAAATTCATCAGCGAAATCTGCCAACCCACGGTGTGCAAACAGAATGTCGTCCAGACTGATATACAGCTTTCTTCTGTTTTTCAGTTTTTCCTTTGCAAACTGTAAAAGAAGAGTTGATTTCCCGACACCCCGAGCACCTTTAATTCCAATCATGCGACCTCCTCCAGACAATAAATCCGCCTGTTCACGGACAATCTCTGACGGTGCCTGTTCAATCAGTCGTTCTGATATCTCAAAAAATTCATTCATTCAGTAATGGTTTGTTTACAAACCAAAAATATACAATAATGGTTTATGATCAAATCATTTTAGAAGATTTATGGTTCAAGGCCGAAGATAACGACCTGTCAGCACCTGCTGGATCTGACAGCGTCGGGTTCTTGGGTTCAAGGTTTAAGGTTTAAGGTTTAAAGTTTAAAGTTCAAAGTTCCAGATCGCACATCACAGGCCGCACATCGTGTATCGTACATCACCTCGCCTTAACCTGCTCCAACGCTGACAGAAGCTCACTATCGTTCGCATGCTGACAGGTTTTCGCTATTGCTCCAGATACATGTTCGTGCCCTGGCGCCTTAGTGGCGTTATTCCTCTGCGCCTTCACACACCTTATTCAAAAATCGAATCGAATCATTCAATTTTTGTTGATTTAAAGAGCACATTTGAATAACGTGATAGAATATCAGATGAAACGATCTAAATAACCGGAACAAGAAAGAGGTTACATTATGGGAAATCTAACACGTAAAAACTTTTTGAGAAACAGTGCTTTAGGATTAGCAGGGCTTACGATGCTGAGCTCTAAAACTGCAAGTGCAGTGCCAGGCCATATTTTAAAGCCGCGCGATTGGAAGAAGAAATTTTCTGCAAACGACCATGTCCAGGTGGCCGCAATAGGTATGGGAATCATTGCACATTACAATGTTCAAACCGCCCTTGAAGTGCCCGGTGTAAAACTTGTGGCAGCCGCCGATGCGTACGATTCACGGCTTGTGCGAACGAAGGAAGTATATGGCAATGATGTATTTACAACCAGGGATTACCGGGAATTACTGAACAGGGATGATGTAGACCTTGTGCTGATCAATACACCCGATCACTGGCATGCAAAAATGGCCATCGATTCCTTGGATGCAGGCAAACATGTTTTCTGCGAAAAACCAATGGTACAGAGAATTGATGAAGGAAACCCTGTTATTGAAGCACACCGGCGCAGCGGAAAGGTTCTTCAGGTAGGAAGCCAGTTTGGTAGCGACATTATATTTCTGAAGGCCGCCGAACTTTTCAAAACCGGTGCAATTGGCAACCTGAACCAGGTGATTGCCGTTTATAACCGCAACTCTTCACTTGGTGCCTGGCAGTATTCAATCCCCGAAGAGGCAAATCCGAATAATGTGGACTGGGAAGGCTTCCTTGGGCATGCAACACAGCGGCCATTCGACCCGACCCGGTTCTTCCGCTGGAGAAATTATGACGATTATGGCACCGGCGTAGCGGGCGACCTTTTCGTACACCTGTTCTCCGGTATCCATACCATTATCAACGGAAATGGGCCTACCATGATATCCGCATTCGGAGGACTCAGATCCTGGCTTGATGGCCGTGATGCCGAAGATGTGGTAAGCGGACAGTATCACTATCCCGAAACACAGAACCATCCGGAATTTACATGTGTGCTTCAAAGCAACCTTGCCGATGGCGGCGGCTCCGGAACGCAATTCCTCTTTATTGGTGATGAAGGCTCCATCGAGGTAAATCCCGGTTCATCACTAAGGCTGAACAGGGTGCAGCGAAGCGAAGCGAGTATCAACGAACTCGTACGAGGCTATAATTCAATATCCACGTTCTCTGAAGCAGATCAAAAAGCATTTGAAGATCGATTGCTGCGTGAACAGGCAAATACGGTTCAGTATAAACCCGATATGAACAAGACAGAAGAGTACAGAGCGCCTGGTGGATATGACATGAGACTCGATCACTTTGTGAATATGTTCGATTCGATCCGCCATGGTGCACCGCAGGTTCAGGATCCGGTATTTGGATTCCGCGCAGCCGCACCATCACTGCTTACCAACACCAGCCTCAGGGAAAACCGCGTCATGAAATGGGATCCCGACAACATGAGAGTGGTTGCATAGTACTACACTAAGACCTGACAGCATGTCGGCGCTATTCCGGCATCTGTCAGCGTCTGGGTTTCAGGTTTCAGGTTTAAGTTTCAAGGTTTAAGGTTTAAGGTTTAAGGTTCCAGATCGAAGAACGCACATCGTAAATCGTACATCCGTGTACCATCTTCCCAATCCGCTTCAACGCTGTCAGATGCCGGAAAGGCGCCGGCATGCTGACAGGTTTTCGCTGAAGCCCCACAAGAATACCTTTGTGCCCTGATGCCTTAGTGGCCAACCCGCTCAAACGCTGTCAGAAGCTCACTATCGTTCGCATGCTGACAGGTTTATGCTCTGCCATTTGCCATTTCACTTTTCCCACGAGTAGATCCATCGCACGGTGGCTTTTATGGCAATTTTATTGTCTGGCCCAAGGGCGCGCAGTTCTACTTTGGTGTTATCGGTGTCTTTGCTGGTGATTGTGATTTCTTCGTACACATATAGAGGCCCGACTGCCCTGTATTCGATCTCTTCGATCTTTTTGCCATCGGTTTTTGTTTTATAGGCGTCTATCATCAAAGTGAGAAGCAGCGGAGCGGGAACCAGCAGGTTTGGGTATCCGAGTTCTTCGGTTGTATAGAGATAATCGTAGTGAATCCTGTGGCTGTTATAAGTAAGGGCAGCATAACGGAACAGGTGCACCGGACTGAGTTTGCGGGTTTTCTTCCAGTCAAAATCGATATCCAGAGGCTTGGTGCGCATTGGAAATGCTCCTTCTTCAGTTTTTTCGCGATAAACAATCTGCTGCTCTTCATCGATGGCAACGGTACCCGCTGCACTGATTTGATTCCGAAGAGTAACAAAACAGAGTTTTCCGCTGGTGCCCTCTTTGTCTTCAATTTTTACCACAGTCGACTTCATATCAGCCGCCATGCCTGCTCTCAGTGGTCTTTTAAATTGAATTTTTCCACCCGCCCACATTCTCACAGGGAGCTCAACAGGGGGCAGAAATGTCCCTTTTTTCGGATGGCCATCTTCATACAGCTCAGATTGTTTCTCATTTGGATTAAAATAGATCCAATGTGCACATGGAGGTAAAATTGTGCCGTTTCTCACTTCAGCGGGGTCATGGTCCAGAAGTGCTTCAAAGCGCTGCAGTGGCTCGGGCGCCATACTGTCGCTATGGTCTTTAGTATTTCCAATCCATTCGTCGTAACTCATTGTTCAAACTCCGTATTTATGGTTAGAATAAGCGATATGGTTCTACTTTAATGTATTCAACAGTTCGGGATATTCCACGCGTTCGAACAAAAAATATGAATTCTTTTATTGATGAATCTGAGTTGCGGGTTCAAAGTTTAAGGTTCAATGTTTAAGGTTCAAGGTTTAAGGTTTAAGGTTCAAGGTTTAAGGTTTAAGGTTTAAGGTTTAAGGTTTAAGGTTTAAGGTTCCAGATCGTAGACCACAGATCGCACATCGTGTATCGCACATCACCTCGCCTCAACCCGCTTCAACGCTGTCAGAAGCTAACTACCGTTCGCAAGCTGACAGGTTTTTTACTGAAGCCCCACAAGAACATCTTCGTGCCTCGGCGCCTTAGTGGCCAACCCGCTTCAACGCTGTCAGATCCAGTGGGTGTACCGAGGGGTCGGCATCTTCGACAGACAGGTTTTTTACTGAAGCCCCACAAGAACATCTTCGTGCCTCGGCGCCTTAGTGGCCAACCCGCTCAAACGCCCGGGCTTTTTTGAGGAGTTTTTTTGCGCGCTCGATTACCGGTGGTTCGAGGATGGTGCCTTTCCATACGGTTGCATGGCCTTCGTTTTCTTCAAACAGGCGTATCATCTCTTCCGCTTCATCTATTTCCTGTTCGGTTGGAGTGAATACCGAGTGGATGGTGCTGATTTGTCCGGGATGGATGGCAGTTTTGCCTGTAAAGCCGAAGCTTTTCGCCTGCACAGATTCCCGTCTGAGGCCTTCTTCGTCATCAAGCCCGAACCATGGCATATCCAGGAGAGTGAGGCCGAGTCCGCCCGCGCCAAGGATCATTTGGGAGCGGTAAGCCGACAGTACATCCCATTCCTTGCTGCATCCAAGTTCCATGGCGAGGTCGTGTCCGCCGAATACAGCTCCGGCTACCAGGTTGCGTGTGAGGATGCTTCGTATATATAGAATAGCACGTGAGGATTCGATCAGCGGAAAGAGAAACGTTTTTTTGCCGAACATGATGAGCTGTTTGCCAACCGTTTCGAGCAGTGAAGCGTCATCAATTTTGGGAATCATAAGCCCGTTAACCGGATGCTCCAGTTCGCGGATCATATCCAGGTCGAGGTTACCCTCATCAGTATTAGGCCCGTTAATCCGAAGGATGACAAAAGGGTGTTTCAGATTCCCGTTTTCAAGAAAATTGAAAACCACATTTCTGGAGTCACTTTTTTTTGCAGGTGGCACGCTGTCTTCCAGGTCAATACAGAGGATGTCGGCGCCGGAAGAGACGGCTTTATCCCATTTGTCCAGTTTGCCGGCGGGCACAAAAAGCAGGCTTCGCGAGTGCAGGTATTTTGATTCTATCATAGCCTTTTCCTTGTAATATATAATCTTTAGAGATTGTAGTCAGGCTGCAAGTAGATAATGATGTCTAAAGGCTGCTAATACCGGCATAATGGTGGCGCTTTTCCGGTATTTGCCACGTAAGGAACCATGATTGGAGCAGGGAGAAAACCAAATAGGTACCGCCTGAATATTAGTAATTTTTTAATAAAAATGATTAAAACATTAACAATGGTTAATAAATTTTATAGAAAGTTGTCATATATACACAGAAATAGCCTTGGTTATATGAATAAAAATTAACGTTTACGATTATTATACATTAATAAAGTCTAACTGTGTGATATTAAAATATAT
>PWLN01000300.1 GCA_003559375.1 Balneolaceae bacterium
ATATCAGCTGCCATTCCTTAAACTCACAGATAAATTTGTGGTGCCAGCTGCTATATCGTTGATATTATTCAGAACAGGTTGTTTTTTAAATGGCTGCTGTTTTGGTAAGAGTACAGATATACCTTGGGGAGTTACATTTCCTCGAGGCAGTATGCCGCATCTGGCTCAGATGACTTCAAACCCATTTAGCTTTTTTACATCAATCAAAGCGGTACACCCAACACAACTCTATGAAATCGGCGGCCTGTTGATTTCTGTACTGGCAGCATGGATGTTGTGGAAAAAAAATAAACTACCGGGCCTCATGGCGGCAGTATTTGTACTCTTTTACACAATAACTCGTTTAATCAATCACTTTCTAAGATACTACCCTGAGAGCGTTCAGCCGCTTCACATGTTGCAGGCTCCTTTCATGTACACCTTGATTATTGTAACCTTTTCGGTGTTCATGTACTTTCTTTGTAAGAAAACGTGAGAAACATGATCGGAGGCTTACGTGCAATATTAAAATGACATATTCGATCCTTAAAATATTTGATAGAAAAAGCTATTTCAGTATGTTACTTTAAGTGATCTTCATCAAAAGGTTCTTAATTTGAGGCTGTGATGAATAATCTATTCAAAGTTTACGGAAAACTTTTAGGTCACCCTGATTTATCCAGTGATCCATCATTTTTGATTCCCGGATCAGGGATAATTCACGTAAAGTGCCCACTTTATTGCACTTTTAACGGCTCTTCATTTACAAATAAAGTAAACTACAAAAATCAATTATTATGACCATGAAATATAGAATCTTCTATTTCTCATTACTATTGGTATTTGGCTATATGGGGTGTAATTCTCCAAGCGCACATTATGATATTCATGATGATATTGCAGGGAATAATCTATCAGGGAATTGGCAGGTTACTCTGGATATAACAAATATTTCAGAAAAGCCGGATTTTTCATTCTTTACGTTTGATCCAATTACAGGTTCTTGTGAGAATTATAAATTAAATCCTGAGTTTTTGAACCCTGATGAAATTGTGGAAATTCTGCATATGCTTAAAGGTAATCACATCGGAGTAACGATGGATCTTCACCTGCTCAATAATGAACACCATTACGATGCAGCTTTGAGTATTGCAGATTTTGAAACTGATATTCTTGAAAACCTGAATGAGCAGATGAAACGATACCTCTTTGAAATTTACAATCCAGCGGAAGCGGATGTCAAACTGTTATCAATGTCGGGGGTATTTGACGATAATGAGCTCAGGCTGTTATATGAAATGGATTCATTTCAGATGCTTTTCATTGGTGAGTTGATCAGCGAAGAAGGCCAGCTTAACACCCTGACCGGGGATTTTTCATGGAGTACTGAATTATTTACAATGGTGGGGAAATGGAAGGCTACTCAATGAAAATGAAAATCATGTGGTAGAACACATTTTCAGGCATTCATCAAGGGTTTTCGCAACGTTGACGATTTTTCTGAATTCAGGTTTGATAAATCCGGTTTCCACGGCATGATCAATCATGCTGATGAGGTGATTATAAAACCCGTTGGGGTTGAAAATCGTTACCGGTTTATTCAGGATACCGATCTGATTCCAGGTAATGATTTCAAAAAGCTCTTCAAGTGTGCCAAAACCTCCTGGAAGAGCAACAAAAGCATCGGCAAGGTCAGCCATTTTGGATTTGCGTTCATGCATATCCAAAACGGTTATCAGCCGGGTAATTCCGGTATGTGCAACTTCTTTACGGAATAAATTACCCGGTATTACGCCAATCACTTCACCATCGTTTTTCATCACGGAATTGGCAAGCGTCCCCATTACCCCAAGTGAAGAACCGCCATAAATGAGAGTGTGTCTGCTGTCGGCGATCATTTTGCCAAATTCAGCGGCATAATTCAAAATAGAAAGATCGTTACCTGGTGAGGACCCGCAGTACACACAGATATTTAATGAATTATTTATCATATCGGTTTTCGTTAGGCCATTCTCAAATCAGCTCGAACGCTGTCAGATCCAGTGGGTGCTGTCAGGTTTATGCTCTTACTTCGCTTTAACCTGCTCAAACGCTGTCAGATCCGGTGGGTGCTGACAGGTTTTCGCGAATTTTTTATAATCCCCACCAGGCAAATATGAGCCAGTCTTCAGCGGAATCAGCATAGGGGGCAACTAACTCACGGTTTCTTTCAGGAACTTCACGCATCTGTTCCTGGGCTGACTCAAACTCTTCCATGTTTATATTAATATTGCCTTCAGCAGCAGCCCGTGCTATTTGGTCAATGTTATATGAGAAAAGTTCTACACCCAAAGCCTTGTAAAATGATTGCTGCACAAAGCGGTATTCTTCAAGTGAAAAGCCTGCATTGTTAATGGCATCAACCTGCACTTGTTTTGCATCGGAGTACATCGCAAGAAGGTCGCCGCCTACATTCATGATCTCCCTGAATGTGGGGTCACGCTGTTCCCACTGCTGCCCCAACTCTTCATATTTTTCCTGGAATTCGGTTAATACGTTTTCCAGTCCGCGCCGGATTTCCTGCTGAACCGAAACAAAATTATTAACCTGTCCTGACGTAAGCTCACCTGTTTGTGGAGGTGTAAATGTTGATTGGTTTCTGATCTGGTTATTCTTTTCATTAATCTGCTGGGCAGAAGCCTGTATTGTACCAATGTTACTTACAACAGGTTTTACGAAACTGGTATATCCCCAATATCCGCCGCCTACCACCACTACTAAAAAGACCACAAGGCAACCAAGTGCGATTTTTTTTCCCATATTTCTATTTTTTATTGGTTAACATTTATATGAGTTCATTTTGATTAAACTGTGATTATAAAATTGTTTGCAATAACGTCAGTAAGCTGCTGCCATCATACGTTGCAGAATTTTTTCCAATTTTCCGGCAAAATAGATCACCTCTTCTTCGGTATTGTATTTGCCAAAACTGATCCGGATACTTGATTTTGCAACAGGTTCAGGAATCCCGATCCCAAGAAGAACATGCGACGGTTCCATGGCTCCAGACGTACATGCCGATCCATTCGACACGCAAACTCCTTCGATATCAAGATTCAACAAAAGCATTTCACCATCAAGGCCATGCGAGCTATCCGTGATAAAACCAAGATTAAGAATATTGGGTACACCGTTTGTAAGGGGCCCATTAACAGATACCCGGTAACCCACTTTAGTTTGAATTTGTTCCAATGTTAATTCACGCAGCCTGCGGCAGTGGTCAAGGTTATCATCCATTTCAGCAATTGCAATTTTCATGGCTTCGGCAAGTCCAACAACTCCCGGTACATTGGTTGTGCCTCCGCGCCTTCGCCTTTCCTGTGAGCCGCCCTGCAACCATGGAAGCCAAGGTGTACCATTTCTAACATAGAGTACACCGATTCCTTTAGGGCCATATATTTTATGTGCGCTGATGCTAAGTAAATCCAAACCGTACTCTTTAACATTTACCGGAATTTTCCCAACGCTTTGTACGGTATCAGAATGAAATGGCACCTTCCGCTCCCTGCAAACCTCAGCGATCTCCCGAATGGGATTAATTGTACCCAATTCGTTATTCACATGCATCAGGCTAACAATTGCAGTGTCGTCAGTTATAGCATCAGCCACTTGCCCGGGAGCGATCATGCCGGTCTTATCAGGCTGCAGATAATTGATTCTCACACCCTGCATTTTCAGGGATTCAGCCGGATGTATTACTGCATGATGCTCAATATTCGAAGTGATGATCTCTTTTTTTCGTGTTGCTGCAACAACACCTTTAATTGCCGCATTATCACTTTCAGTACCGCCGCTGGTAAAAATGATTTCAGATGGTTCTGCCCCAATCAGTGAGGCAATCAGCTCTCGTGCATCTTCTATGGCTACTTTTGTGTTGCGGCCAAGTTGATGAGCAGAATTTGCATTGCCAAACTCTTTTGAGAAATATGGAATCATTTTCTCTAACACCCGTTCATCAATACGGGTTGTGGAAGCATTGTCGAAATAAATAGGAACCACTAATCAGTTGTAATTATTAAAAGTACTTTGGTACAAAATATCCAAAATGAATCATAAAAACAGCCGGGATTTTTTGGTTTATGTTTATCTCATCTTATGTTTTCGATATTCGATAGAAGAAGTAAAATCCAGGTATGTGATATCAATATTAGTAAATAACAAAATTTAATTAATAGACTTTCTGATAAGCCCGTGCAATATATTATTTTGACTTCAATCCGGCAATTTTGTTATATGATCTTGTCTATTACACTTCAAATTAAGATTTCATATGAATGTCAGCTACGTATTCGACCCTCACCCTGCTCTCCAATCACTCATTAAAATGGTACTTGTAAAGGATGTCATACCATGGGATGATCACTCAAGGAAAGTGTATATCTATCCACCGACGCCGGTTCATTGCATTATATTCTATCTGAACAATCCTATAAAAGCCAAAAAGATATTTGAAGATAAATTTGAGCGTCAATCTTCATGTGTCGTTGTAGGGCCGCAGCTTACTCCTGTGAATATCAAACTGACCAGGGATCATAGGGCAGTAATGATCGGTTTTCAGCCAGGAGGTCTTTTTCGATACCTCGGCATACCCATGGCCGAGATTTTTGATGAAGGGATTGACGGTTTTAGTATTCTCGACAAGGATATCAAATCTTTGATTGATGAGATAAGGGAATTACAGCAGCCAGAACTCATTAATACCAGGGTACAGTCGTATTTACTGAAAAAAATTCAAAATATTGCTGATCTGAGGCCTTTTGATCATGCTCTCCGAATACTCCAGACGAACGGAAACAAATATTCTATGGATGAAATGGCCAGGAATGCGTGTCTTAGCCTAAGACAATTCCAGCGGAAATGCAATGAACGACTGGGAATGAATCCTAAACTTTATTCACGTATCGCGCGATTCTCTAAAGCCTACAGTATGTTTGAAAAGAATCAACAATTAACCTGGTTACACATCAGCCATCAGTGTGATTACTTCGACCAGACGCACTTTATCAGAGATTTCAAAGAATTTGCGGGAGTTACGCCCGGAGTAATGAGCAAGAAGCTGGAAAATAGCAAGCTAACCTTCCAGGCCCCAATGGGTATTGGGTAGGTTCCAGGCCAGATACATAGATCGTATTTAACCATACTGTCTGCCATCCGGAAATGTCGTTTTTATACTATTAGCCTACCCGTTTTGTGAATTAGATTGTCAATGCTTGAATACCAACTCACAAAATGACAGACTATGAAAAAATACAGTATAAATTTAGGCCTGATATCCAATATCAGTGTGATTAACTTGTTAACGGTAGCAAAAGCATTCATTATATTAATGCTGTGTGCATGTATTTCTTGTAATGTTACAGATGATAATGACGTTCAATCCGATTTAGAACAAGCAAAATTATTATTCGGGCAGCTCATGGAGCACCCGGATAATATGACCATTATTTTCCCCGACCAAGATCCTGGAATCCCGATTTACGCACGTGTGGCACCCATTTTGAATCAATTTTTTGTAACCGATGGTCAGCTGGTCATCCCATTTTACAGGGTTCCGGAATGTATTCGTGAAGACTTCAATTTTTTATCCTATTTTGACCCGCCAACAGCATTTGGCTGCGAACTAACCGTAAAGGGTAAATTCGTGATAGAAACGGATGCAGAAGAAGGAACCTTTCCAATAATGGCTCATGTTGAGGGATTGCAAGTACCGGTATGGATTTTTGACTGGCTGAAATTTCAGGATTTATTAGAAAAAGAATGGGTAACGATTACGGATCTTGAGGATCTAAATCCCATTAAAGGGCTGGCTCTGCAATTTGATGAATACCTTTCACCGCGAATGCACGAGCATGAAGTGATTATTGAAGCCGGCGGGACTATCCTTTCAACCGGACAATCGTTCACTTTCAGTCTAACCCATCGTGGCGACCAAATTGAACGGATTTCATTAATAATAGAGGAATAATCCGGTATTTATTTACATACAGGCAAAATCAGGAGGTAATTTTTCAATGAATTGACTTCCAAACACGACACTGAAACCGTATTTTATATAGATTAAGAATTTCATAAATAATCAAATAAAATTATGGCAAAACTAACACTGAAAGACATTGATTTAAAAGGAAAAACAGTATTCATGAGGGTTGATTTCAATGTGCCAATCAAGGAGGGAGTAATCTCAGATGACAACCGGATTGTTCAGGCATTGAAATCCATTAATTTTGTAGTGGATTCTGGTGCAAAATTAATTCTGGCAAGCCACCTTGGCAGACCGGCCGATGCACCGGATCCTAAATACAGCCTGAAACCGGTAGCAGATCATCTTGCAACACTGGTTGATGTGCCCGTGCATTTTGCAGAAGACTGTATCGGGGAAAAAAGGGATAGCGTTGTTAATGCTGCCAGAACCGGAGAAATTGTGCTTCTGGAAAACGTAAGATTCCATCCTGAAGAGAAAAAAAACGACCCGGAATTCTCCAGAAAGTTATCATCGGGCGCTGATTTATTCGTGAATGATGCGTTTGGAAGCAGCCATAGAGCCCATGCATCTGTTGCAGGCGTTACGGAATACCTGCAACCTGCAGTTTCAGGCTTTCTGCTCGAAAAAGAAATTCGTTACCTGGAAGAGAGTGTAAATAATCCGGAGCGTCCTTTTGTTGCAATCCTTGGAGGGGCAAAAGTATCCGACAAGATCGGAGTTATTGAAAATCTCATCAGCAAAGTAGACAGTATCGTGATTGGCGGGGGCATGACCTACACATTCTATAAGGCAAAGGGGCTGCCCATAGGCAACTCACTTCTTGAGGAGGATAAGGTTGAGCTTGCCAAAGAGCTGCTTGATAAAGCTGAAAAAGCCGGAGTGAACTTTATGCTTCCTATTGATTCTGTTGTAGCCAAAGAATTCAGTAATGATGCCGAAAACAAAGTTGTTGGAGAAGATGAGATCGAAGATGGCTGGTTAGCACTTGATATTGGTCCGCAGTCTGCAATTGCTTTTGGAAACCTTATTAAACAGGCTAAAACAGTAGTTTGGAATGGCCCGATGGGTGTTTTTGAAATGAGCAACTATGCAGAAGGTACATTTGAAGTGGCAAGAGCTCTTGCTTCTGCAACCGAAAATGGTGCAACCACAATAATTGGTGGAGGTGATTCAGCTTCTGCAATAAAGAAAGCGGGACTTGAGGACAGGGTTTCACACGTATCAACGGGTGGCGGTGCCAGCCTTGAATATCTCGAAGGAAAAATACTGCCTGGTGTGGCGGTGTTAACAGACAAGTAATAAGATATCGAATATCACTTTCTACATTCATTGGCAAGTAAAAGATTTTAGCCGTTCCGGCGTTTTCGCTGGAACGGCTAATGATATTCTAATTACGTACTCTACTTCTCTATCCTCTTTACTGTACGTTGTATTTCGGCAATTTCTCGCTGTTTCGCCAGTACTCCGTTAGGCATAAGCTTCACGAAGTTATTTTTTTCTTCTTCCCATTCTGCCAGATAAGCTTCAGCTGATGTACTGCCTGTATGCTTGTGATAATCCAGGATCAGGCGTTTGAGTTCTTTAGCAGATGGAGTATCGAGTGCAAGCGGTGTAACATATTCACTGTTCACCAGGTGCACCTGGTCTTTTCTCAAGTAAAGAACGCCGCCGGTCATACCTGCACCCACGTTACTTGAAACCGGCCCAAGTATCACAACCGTGCCGTTCGTCATATACTCACATGGATGAAGCCCTGTACCTTCCACAACGGCAACAGCTCCACTGTTTCTAACAGCAAAACGGTCTCCGGCCAGGCCGTGTACATACAATCGGCCACCGGTAGCACCATATATGGCACAGTTGCCGATAATGGCATTATCAGTTGGATCAAACGTGGAATTTTTTGGCGGATTGATAACCACAAAGCCTCCCGACATCGATTTGCACACCGAATCATTTGCTTCTCCCCAAAGTTTAACGCTTAATCCTTCAGTCAGAAATACACAGAAACCCTGTCCTGCACTGCCTTCAAATTCAAGATCAATTTTACCATTGAAACTGTGATCGGATTCAGCAATGCCTTTTTCCTTGATTTCAGCCAGTCTTTTACCTGAAATTTTTCGGGCAATTAGCCCGCTCAATGTTGCAAGTGCAGCACGGTCGCGAGTAAAGATTTTATTCTTGTGAGAAAACTTGCCCTCTGCATCAACCGCTTTCCGGCATAACTCAAGGTATTGCTTGTTGAATTCATTGGTTCCTTCATTAAAAGGATTTGGCTGAGTATTGTATAAGTGCAACGACTCACCCGTGAAATAGCTTAGATCAATATTTCTGCTATCTACAAGCTCTTGATGTTGCTCCTTCAGCATGAGTAAATCAATACGGCCTATAATCTCTTCAATTGAAGATGCACCCATTTTAGCAAGGTTTCTGCGCACATCTTCGGCTAGAAAATCCATCATTCGTATCACATGCTCTTTTTCGCCTTTATATTTGGCTTTGAACTTTGGATCATGTGTTGCAATTCCGGTAGGACATGTGTTTTTCTCACAGATTCGTGCCATTACGCATCCTTCAGCAATCAGCAGCAACTTTCCGAAATCAAATCCTTCGGCTCCCAGTATTGCAGCGCTAACGATATCGGCGCCTGTATGCAGCCCGCCATCTGTTCTGAGTTCTACAAATTCCCGTAAACCGTGATCACAGAGTGTACGGTGTACTTCAAGCAGTCCAATTTCCCATGGCAAGCCGGCATGTTTCATGGATGTGAGTGTAGCAGCGCCTGTTCCTCCATCACCACCGGAAACGTGGATCACATCAGACCCGGCTTTCGCAACACCAACTGCGATGGTTCCTATGTTTTCTCCGGCTACGAGCTTAACATTTACTTTGGCATCCGGCTTTATCTGCTTTAATTCATAGATAAGCTGTTTGAGGTCTTCGATACTGTAAATATCGTGCAGTGGCGGGGGTGAGATCAGGTCGAATCCTGGCTCACTGTGTCTTGCAAACGCAATATCTTCGTTTACTTTTACGCCCATTAACTGGCCGCCTTCTCCCGGTTTTGCGCCCTGTGCAATTTTTATCTGAATTTCATTGCCAGCAACAAGGTATTCTGCTGTAACACCGAAACGGCCACTGGCTACCTGTTTAATGGAGGCAGAAATGCCCAGCGTATAGTAAAAGGGGTTTTCGCCACCCTCTCCGCTGTTTGATCTGCCACCAATTTCTTTCATGGCAAGAAAGATATCACGCTGTGATTCGGCACTGATCGCACCAAAACTCATGGCACCTGACCCGAATCGCTTGGTGATTTCTCTTTTGTCTTCAACTTCATCTATGGAAACTGATTTCCCGATTGGCATCACTGTAAAGAGGTGCCTTGGGTTCACCGGGTCACATTCATCCCCAAGTTTCAGATACTCGTTGTAGAGTTCTAAATCATTTAGTGACAGGTCGTTATTTCTAACAAGGTCATGAATAATTTTCGACCTGGTATTAGTCATGGAATGTTTTTCACCTTCAAGCCCTTTGTTGTGTTCTTTAAATAAATAGGTATGAATCGGCCTGTCAGATTCATCCATTTTTTCAGCATTAGAGGTATGCACCAGTATTTGTCGTACTACTTCCTTGATATCGATGCCTCCCATAGGTGAAAAGAGTCTCGGAAAAAAAATGTCTTTCAGCTCTTTTCCGATACCGAGAGCTGTAAACAGCCTTGAGCTTTGATAGCTTCTTGCCACCGAGATGCCCATCTTAGACATAATCTTAAGCAAGCCGCCATTGAATGATTTGATGAGATTGGCTTCCCTTTCATCCGGTGTAAGGTTCTTGGTTTTACGGTGATCATCAAACCGGGCAAATTCAAGTGCACGATAGGGGCAAACAGCTGATGCGCCAAACCCAATCAGGGCTGCAAAATGGTGTGCGTTTTTTACTTCGGCTGTATCAACTACAATGGAGGCATTAAGCCTTAAACCGGAATCGTTCAATTCATTCACAAGTGCACGAAGCATCAATAGGCTTGGAATGGGCGGTTCCCTGAATGTGGCATTTCTGTCTGTAATTATCAGAATTGTAGCACCATCCTGAACTGCACCAAGAGCTTTTTTTGTAATGGAGCGGATTGCAGAACGAAAGCCTACTTCCCCGTGGTCGCGATTGAAGACCATGTTAAATTCGACAGTTTTGATCCTTGAAGGTGAATCGTTGATACCGCGCAGGGTTTTCATCTGCCCAAGCGAAAGAAGCGGGCTTTCAATTTCAAAACCGGGGAACTGAGGTACCAGTTCTTTTGGTGCAAATATGTTGGGCCTTTTCCCGAGATACATGCTCAGGTCAGTAACCATTTTTTCACGTATATAATCGAGTGGTGGATTGGTTACCTGGGCAAAATTCTGATAGAAGTAATCAAAAAATGATCTTGGCTGATCTGAAAACAGAGCCGGACGTGCTGTATCACCCATAGAACCGATAGGTTCTTTGCCCTCTGCAATCATGGGTACCAGAAGATTTTCAATATCTTCACGGGTATATTTAAATAAATGGAGATTGGCAAAGCTTTGATCAGTTTCGTCCAGTATTTCAGGTTGCAACTTTTCCAACCGGTGTTCAAATTTGGCGTCATAGTTTTCCCTGGAATAGCTTGGATCACGAAAATGTATCCGCCCTGTATTGAAATCCAGTTTTACCCCATTTCCTGCCTGTAGTGAACCTTTTGCTTCTACTCTGCTTTCATCAATATCGAATGAACCGGCTTCAGAACTCAGGAAAAGATGTTCATCGGTAACAATCCACCGGCAAGGCCTGAACCCGTTCCTGTCGAGACGACCACCAATAGATGAGCCATCTGCATAAGATATAAATGCAGGCCCGTCCCAAGGTTCCATTGCACGACTCCAGAATTTGTAAAAACTGTTTTGATGTGTGGCGGGCGGAATCATAATTGCAAGAATATCTTCAACATGAGGTATACTGCTTCTATAGGTGAGCGATTCCACCATTTCATTCAAACTGCCTGAGTCGCTAACATGATCTCTTGTTAGTAATTCGTCTTTTTCCACCCCCAGATACTTTTCCCTGGAAATTGCCCATGAACGGTTTCCGGTAATGGTATTGATTTCACCATTGTGAGCGATAATTCTGAAGGGCTGAACTTTATCCCATGAGGTTTTTGTATTGGTCGAAAATCTTCTGTGGAATAGTGCGAATCGGGTTTTAAAAACCGGATTTTGCAGGTCAAGATAAAAGTCTTTGAGCGACTCCGAACGCGTAAGCGCTTTGTAAACAATGGTGCGGGCACTCAGTGAAGCGAAGAAAAACTCCCGAATAATTCCTTCAGCCCTTTCTTTTGTACGGTTCATCTGTTTTGCTGTATACAACAGCTTTTCAAAGGAGCTGTCGGTACGACAATAATCCGGTCGCTTTATGATTGCATGAAGGATGAAAGGCATTGACTCTTTTGCAATTTCACCCAATACCGTGGGGTCTACAGGAACAGCTCTGTATTCAAGGATTTTTAATCCGTAAAATTGAAATGTATTTTCAAATATTCGAAGGGCTTTTTTTCTTCTTTGGGGGTCATGAGGTGCGAAAATGGTAGCAACAGCAACTTCACCTTCATTGTAACCGAATAATTCAAAGGGAATATCGGCCATAATGCCGGCACCGTCACTTGAAACAAGGTCAGCATTGCAAGCGCCTCTGTGTTCAACACAGGTTAATGCATGAAGTGCTTTATGGAGGGTTTCGTGGGAGTATTCGTTCTTTCTGCTTGCGATGAATCCAACACCACACGCTGATTTTTCTTTAAATACTGATGTCATGTCAATGGTTGAGATATGTTAGAGAAAATTGTCTTCGGTTATTTCTAAGACAACATAAATAATGCGAAAATTCACCCTCAAAGCAATTTATTTTTTTCTGGAAGCGCTTTTTAGTAATTAATTTAACTATGAAACTTTATTTACCTTAAGAAATAAATAGCAAATCTTTTTTTTAATTTTTTTCTTTAGTTGATATGGAAATATTAGTGATTTGAATCTGTCTTATCGCCTTTTATGAGTCGAACTGAATATATGGGGATATCGAAAAAAAAGTTTCAATGTAGTTTATGCGGTATATGCTTACTAAAATACTTCAAGAATGATTTGAAATTATTTGGAAAATTTGATTTCAAGCACCAGAGGTTGATTTTACAGGGATTAGTGTAATATATTTTGATTATTAATTGGCATAAACATATGATGTTGTTTTTCTAAACTTTTTATTACCAAGTAAATTTAATAGCCCCACAACTTTTAGGAGTGATATAATGATTAAATATGTATTGACGCTGTCTTCCAATTTGGGGAATTTCATTTTCTTTTGAATAAGAACGTCAAACTTCTTGGTTAAAACCTTCAACATGCATACCATAACATGGCATTCATCATTCTCATATTGACCTCTTTCTTATCATCTGGCGCTGAACAGGTGCATCCCTTCAATGGACGGGTAATCGAATATGACGAATACCGTACCCCGCTCTACGGGGCATCCGTCTGGTTCCCCGACCTTGAAACAGGAACTATCACAAACCGTACCGGATATTTCTCGTTCGATGCCTTGCCCAGAGGAGAGCACATTATCAGGATCTCGTTTGTGGGTTACCAAACCATAGAGACAACTGTCTTCATTCCATCTGACGAAAATCCAATTTTTAAGCTTGAGATGGATCCTCAGATGTTGGGTGAACTGGAAGTTCTGGCCGATGCCGAAGAATCCGTACAAATGCAACAGGCCAGTCTGAGTACAATACAAGTAACGGCTCTTTCTCTTACGCATATGCCAAGATTATTGGGTGAACCCGACCTGATCCGCATGATCCAGAATTTGCCAGGGGTTAAAACAGAGTCAGATTTCACCGGGGGCTTTTTTGTTCGCGGCGGGCGCAATGACCAAAACCTTATTCTATTAGACGGAGTGCCTGTTTACAACCCCTGGCACCTGTTTGGGTTATTTAGCGCGTTCAATACCGAAGCGATCGATCGTGTAGAGCTCACAAAAGGAGTTTTTCCAGCCCGATTTGGCAGTCGCATCAGTAGTGTACTGGATATTAAATTACAGGAGGGAAGTGAGCGTTTGGGAGGCGGTTATTTGACAGTATCACCCATGAGTGCTTCATTTTCCTATGGCAGGCCGTTGAATCAACAAACATCCTATCTCATTTCAGTACGGCGCACCTATATGGATCCATTTTTATGGATTTGGAACCGGACATTAACCATCGAAGACAGTTTTGAAACCGTAAACACAACATTAGGGTATTATTTTTATGATTTGAACATGAAAGTTGTACACAAGTTTAGCCCGCAAACCCGTCTCGAAGCTGCCTGGTTCAGAAGCAGTGATCAATTTGAGGTAAGTGGTGAAACAATAGAAAGAGCTGCTGATGAAGAAAGGATATCAGATGAAATGCTAACCGGTTGGAAGAACAATACAGGTTCTCTTAAACTGCTCCGAAGAAGCCCGCGTATGTTGTTGGAAACACAAGCTTATTTAACTTTTTATCATTCAAATAACCGTCATAATGAAGAGACTATTCGAAACAGCGGTTCTGCATTTCGCGGCAATAACTGGATTACAACCGATCATATTTCAGATCAGCGATTCGAACAGTGGTTCAGAGATGCAGGATTACAACAACATATCACATGGTTTGCAGGGGAAAACAATCATGTTTACCTCGGCTGGCAATGGACATTGCATCATCTTCGGGATATTTCCTCTTTCAGAGAAACAGAAGATGGTTTCTTATTGAATCCTGACGGGACTCGCCCTTCACCACAACCACCGTCTGAACAAATCATGAACACCTTCAGCGCCGACTCTCTCTCTATTCAGTCACATATAGCGGCAGCCTATCTCAGCTCAACATTACGTTTTGGTGATTTGAATTTACATCCAGGCATTCGCTACGAAACATATTCTCTGACTGGATATCATACTTTTATGCCAAGGTTGAATGCAAACTGGCAGGTTACGCCCTTGCTGCAAATTTCAGCTGGTTATGGCCATTTTTCACAATATATTCATGTTATAGGGTTAGATCTGGTACGCACACCTATGGACCGCTGGTTTTGGAGCAATGAGGAACGAAAACCGGTTACATCACGTATGGCCACTTTCGGATTATCATATGATCTGCAAGAAGCAGGAACAATTACTATCGAATGGTACCAAAAAACCATGAATAATCTGCTGAATTTCGATCCACTAAGCCAGATTACAGCATACCGTGAAACCGAGACTTTCCCCAGATTCGGGAGTACTACTGTGAGTGGTAAAGGAAAAGCCTATGGTGTGGAATTGTTTTGGGAAAAATCGGTTGGAACGGTAACCGGCTGGATGGGTTACACCCTTTCATGGGCGTGGAACCAGTTCTCAAGTTTAAACAGAGGAAACCGATTTCCATCACGGACAGATAAACGACATGATTTGCAGGTATTTCTGAGCTGGGATATTTCTGAAAACTGGAGTTTAGGTGCACTTTTTAATTATAAAAGCGGTCAGCCTATAACGTTTAGTACCGGGCATTATCTGCACGAACGCGATCCATTGCAAATCGGGGATTCGGCACCGCGCGGACCGGTACTTACTGAAATGAATGCCTTCCGCCTTCCTGCTTATCATCGGCTCGATCTGAACCTTGCCTGGAAAAATCGACGCTGGTTTAATCGCAGGACAGAAGTATCACTTAATGTGATCAATGTTTATAACCGGTTCAATCCCATAACTGTTATATCTGAAACAGCTATTATTGAAGATCGTGATGGAACAATAATTTTATATCCACAGAACCGGTATTTTGGGCAACTGCCCATTCTGCCAGTAATCAGTTTGAGAATTGCACTGGGTGGAGATGCAAGATGATTATTGTTCTGGTTGCATTTACGTAACTAAGGATTCATTATTCTACCGAAAAATGAAGTTTAATAAATTAAAAATAATTAGTTATATACTTTTCATTTTCTGCGGGTATATACTCCTGATATCCTGCGAAATGACTGCGGATATTCAGGTAGATCATGAACCGGTGTTACAGGTTGATGCCGTGTTTTACAATGATAAGCCAATGCCGGTGATCGAAATCAAAAGGTCGTTTCAGGTAACAGGGCGATCACCTGTTGTTGTTGATCCTGAATCATTGATGGTGAATGGGGCCAATGTTACCCTAAAACTTAATGGAAATTTAATATCTGTTCGGGAAATAGAACCGGGAAGATATCTTCCGATAACAGATTTGCAGCCATCGATGGGTGACAGGATTCATATTGAAGTTAACTGGTATGGTAACGTAGTTTCCGCAGAAGCCAGGATTCCAGATTATCCGGTTGAGGATGTGGAGGTTACCCCTGAGACTAATGCGTATTACTCCCACTCTGCTTTAGGGCATTGGGTATATCCGCTGTCTGTTAATATCAGAATCCCTTTTTTACCTGAGTTAACGTCAATCCAAACAATTTCAGACAAAGAAAAAAAACTGTATAAAAACGCGGGGTTTAATCCAAATTCAGTATGTGGATGTCCATGGGAATATCAAACGTTTTTTAAAGAAAACCCCCGGGGAAACAGTCTTTCGGTGAAGCAACCGATATGGGTGAAAATTCCGACTGATGACATAAGTGAAGATCCACCCACGGCATTCCTTACAGTACCTTTCAGTATAACAATAATAATACCTGAGCCAATTTATAACGAATATATTCGTACAAGATATGATGAAATCGGTGCCATAACGGTTACCAACGTGGATGGGGGAGTAGGCCTGTTTATGGGAGCTCTTCGCTATGTGAGAAATTTAAGAGTAGATGTGGAGGTCAAGTGAGTATAGAAAGCATATGCAAGTCATGATTGAGTTTTAGTACTCCCTCCATCTTTTATTCTTAAAATCTCATTCTTGCCTGTATGCCTATATCACTTTTTATGTTGCCGACAATTTGATTTAGCCCACTTCCGATCACATTCCGGTTTTCATACACTGTAGTAGCTGCTTTTAACCAGAATTCCAGCCATTTGGTGGCTTGGTAGTGTATTAAGAGATACATTCTTTGTCCCTGATCGAATAGCATAATATTTGACATTACATAGAGTAAATCGTTTTCAAACTGGAAAACCCTGGATTCAAATCCGTCCGTATCGAACATCGTGATTCTGGCATCGATCCTCAGGTTTGAGCGCACTATGAGTCGAATATCCTGAAAAACGAGGTATCCCCAGACTGGTTCACTCACAGCTGCTCTTGCCCGAACCAAATCAAAACGGGTTCGAAGCCGTACACGCGGGTGTACCTGATAACCTGCATGAATTCGGATGCCTGTTCTTTTTTGGTCATCAAGCAGACGGATATCCCTTCCATAATCATCTTTACTGCTATACTCATGCTCCCGCAATTTATATCGTATAAGTGCATAAAGGTTTAGATCACGCGTAGGGTTGTATTCAATAAGTCCCAACCAGTCGTATCCTGATGTGGGTTGACGCGTTTGAAATCTTGGAGCCGGGAATCTGAAATGGTCAAAATATCCACTTACACGAATGGTGCCTGAAATGGAATGGCGCAAGCCTGTATAAAATCCATGTTCATTTCCCGGCCTGCCAGATTGTTCACCAAATGCTGACCCAAAAATGGATTGCAGGCGCTCATGATAACGCCGGTATGCAATTGCAAGGTCTGTCTCTCTTCCAACCTGCAAACGGAAACCTGACAATAACCCATAACCACCGTTTCCTGTAAATGCGAGTTCACCAAAATGAATTGAGTTGCCGGCAAGAATTCTGTAATCGAATGAGTAACCATACAAATCATTGCCCGAGAATCTGTGCCTCTGGTAGTGTTGACTGCCACGGGCAATTTCCTGATCAAAACGATTATGAAACGCAGAAACACCGATAAATCCAACAGGAATCTGTACTCTAAGCCGTCCGCCAAAGGTTTCCTGATTCAGGTTGTTTCTCCTGCTCATTTCATTGACTGTTCGGTGTAATCCGTGATCGGCCGGAAAATTTACAAGGCCATTACCCGCAACAGTTGCAGTTCGTTTTCTGTTTGAATAGAAGCCAGTTACCTGAAACCTGTTTCCCAATGATGCAGCTACCCCGCGAAAACCGTTTGACTGCTGCGCAGATGTAAACGGACGTATTCCCCGTTCATTTTTGGCGATGCCATGGGTCACATCGCGCCCCTTACCAAATGCACCGCTGTTCCATAGTAGTAGTCCCTGGCCAAAGGCAACGGTATAGTCTCCGACAATGAATTGCTGTAACCTGCCTAATTCGCGAATAGCAATGTGCCAGGAAGTAAAATCGAAATCTGTCGGTCTGGCCAGGCTTTCGCCGGGCTCTTTTACTTGTGTAATGTTTAAAGAAACCTGATTACTTGAATATCTGAAGCGCTGATAGTACTTCACAGGGCTCCCGAGAAAACCACCAAGACTATCGGGACGCAAATAACCTTCCTGTTGCTGTAAAACCTGTTGATATCTCATGATGCCTTCAAAACGGCCATTATTAGTCCAGAAGCGGCGATTTAGGTAAAAGTCCCTGCTGGTTTCACGTGTCGAGCCAACGGTCAGATAAGGCCTTATTCTTTGAAGAGTTGCTGCACCTATCCCTTCAACACGGCTTAATTGTTCGATTGAGGTAAATGGTGCATTAGCTAACCGGTAATTCACAATATTTGTTGCAAGCCGGAAACCCAGTCCCGGTATTTGCATCAAATCATCAGCAGAAGCCCGGTTGATATTCAGAGGCTGGCGAGCAAGTTCTTCTATAAACTCAAGCACTTCCTCAAGGCTGGCATCAGATTCTTCAGAATCGGTTTCTTCGATTGCACTTTCAATCTCTCTTTCAATCTGATTACGAATTTCCTCATCCTGTGACTGTGAGAAAAGGTGAGCGGGAGAGCATATCATTAATAAACTAATAATGATGAAATATCTTATTAATCCATGATATCCATATAATCTGATTACATGCATTTGATTTCTTGTACCCGACAGCTCATTCATGGTCAAAACCGGATTCCGAAATCGATTGCGGGACTCAGGCCAAGGGGATTATGTTGCTGCAATGCAATGTTTACCTCCAATCGGTCAGTAATGTATCCAAAGCCCAATGAATAGGTTTCAGGTTGAGTTGTGATTCCGGCGCGTGTAAAAATTGATTTGATTACTTCTACCTGAACACCGGTACGGAAAGAAACCGGAAACAATATATCTTTTACTATTTCGGAGACAAATTGAACCTGGGATGCCAACTGGTAACTGATGCCAGCCGATAAATCCCTGGGCAGGCTTTCGTCAGTATCACCGTAAGAAGACTGATTAATATTCGTAGCGCGTGCTCCAAACCACAAACCGGTTATAATTTCTGCTGAAATTCCAATATCGATTCCGGTGGCACCTGCTGAACCGTATGAACCACCCTGTAAAACATGTGTATACGATATACTGCCACCATAATGAAATTTTCCAAGGTTGTTTTTGTAACCAATTAAAAAACGGTTCTTACTAAACAGGTTGAATCCATATCTGTGAACACCTGCACCAAATGTTCCCAGGCTGGTTTGCTGACTGTATGCAACAGCCATATCAGTGATTTCTGATATTCCGGCATATCGAAACCCGTAAAATGAAACATGGTTATCAAACGTTGGCATCAAAGAAGCATTGGAAAAAACAGCCCAGTTCGATGAAGGAATGGCAACACTTGTTTGGCCCAATGCCAGGTGTTTGGCTCCCATTACATATTGAGCGTATAAAATATCGGCAGTAAATATGTGCTGGGCTCCCAAAAGAATAAAAATTCCGGGTAAAGATCGGATCAACTTTTTCATATCATTCTCCTGATTGTTTTGAAATATGTTGGAATTAACGGTCTCTCGTTGTCAGTTACATCTTATCGTATGTATGAACCGAAATCCGGAAAAATCTTACAGAAATTTTTATTTTCAATTATGAACAAGAGTTCTGCATACCGGTACTATAGATTATTTACCCTGTTTTTGATTTACTTAAGCGGGGCCAGTTTGGTTTATGCGCAGGAATTTAATTGTGAAGTAACTCTGAACCACCGGCAGATTAGCGGCTCCTCATATGATTACATCACTGAACTGAAAACCGACATTGAGAACTACCTGAACAATTACAGGTGGACGAGTGACCGATATGAACCTCACGAGAGGATCATCTGCAATATCCAGGTAGTTCTGACCGGTGTAGACAGTAATTTTAATTTTACTGCGGAAGTGATTTTTACAATGAGGCGCCCCATATATAATACCAACAGGCAGACACTCACTATTGTATTGAGTGACAACAACTGGCGATTCCATTATCCGAGAAGCAAAAACCTAATTCATGATGATATGCAATTCGATGATCTAACCAGTTTCATCGATTTTTACGCATATATCATGCTTGGCTTCGATTACGACAGTTTTTCGGAGCTTGGCGGAACCCCTCATTTCAACAGTGCTCAGAATGTGTTCGATTTGGGGCAAAACTCCGGTGTTCAGGGATGGGGGAGATCCATCGGTGCGCAGAGAAATCGATTTGGGCTGATCACCGACCTTTCAAATCCTGCCTATGAAGATCTAAGGCGGGCAATATATCGATACCACAGGCTGGGGCTTGACCAATTTACCCTGGATGAGCAAATTGCACGTTCTCAGGTACTGAGTGCACTCGAAATGCTGCGCGACAATAAACAGGTTACAAGCAACAATTATCTTTTTGATATATTCTTTAGTTCAAAGTATACCGAACTTGTTGCAATCTTCAGGGATGCCGATGTTGAAACCCGCCTTGAAGCCTACAATTTGTTACGAAGTGTGGATCCTGCTCACTCATCTGAATATGAAAGGCTTCAAAATTGAGAAGACATGCTAAAAAATTGGCGTATCATAAGGTAGAAACCTATACATTCCTGAGAATATCTGTTTAACCATCATATAATACAGATGAGATTTTTAATAACGGGGGCTAACGGTCAGCTTGGAAGTGAATGGATTCATTTTCTTCGTGATAAAAAAAAATCATACATAGCGTATGGTTCCGATCAATTAAATATTACAAACAGAGCCCGGGTTCTGGATGTACTTGAAAGGGATAAGCCTGATGTGGTAGTGAATTGTGCAGCATACACCAGGGTGGATGAGGCGGAGGAGAAGGCAGATTTGGCATTATTAGTGAACAGAGACGGAGTTAAAAATTTAGCCGACTGTTGCAATCTAATTCAGGCGTTCATGATCCATTACAGTACTGATTATGTATTTCCGGGATTATCAGAAGATCAGTTCAAATACCCTGACGGTTATCCTGAAAATGCCGGGAGACTGCCGGTAAATGCCTATGGCCGGTCAAAGCTGGCCGGAGAAAAAATTCTGGAAGAGGGGGATTTCCAGAACTGGCTGTTGATCCGGGTCGCCTGGTTATGTGGAGAATATGGGTCCAATTTTGTGAAAACCATGCTACGGTTATCAGCCGAGCGTAAAGAGATTGGAGTGGTAGATGACCAGCTCGGCTCACCATCTTTCACGTTTGATGTAGTGGAAAAAACTTGCTTTCTGCTGGAAAATAATAAAAGCGGCGTATATCATGTTTCAGGTCAGGGATTGATCAGCTGGGCTGATTTTGCTGAATCGATATTTCAGAAAGCAGGAACAGAGACAATCGTAAAACGAATAAGTTCGAACCAATTTCCTCAAAAAGCGAAACGTCCTGCTTTTTCATACCTTTCTACAAAAAAACTGCAACAAACGAATGCCGCTCTTTTGGAATGGGGTAACGGCCTCGATCAATTGCTATACCGGCTTAAAAATTATAAGACGAAACAGATATGAGCTTATCATTCAGTAAAACAGAAATAGAAGGTATATGGTTAATTGAACCTTCGGTTTATGGAGATTATCGAGGCCAGTTTTTGGAGGCATTCAGAGAGAAGGTTTTCAGCGAAAAGGGGCTCATTAGTCAATATGTCCAGGATAATATTTCTGTATCTAAAAAGGGGACGGTAAGGGGTTTGCATTATCAAAAACCACCTTTCGCACAGGCAAAGCTCGTGATGGCCATTAAAGGTGCAATTCTGGATGTAGCGGTTGATATTCGCAGAAATTCACCAACATTTGGTAAATATGTATCAAAAGTACTGAGCGACGAGAATCGAAATATCATGTACGTACCCCCGGGTTTTGCCCACGGTTTTTCGGTTTTATCGGAAAGTGCCACGGTATTTTACAAGTGCAACGATTACTACAATAAACAGGCCGAGCGAGGCATCAAATGGGACGATCCTGATCTGAATATCGATTGGCAGGTTATTGAACCCGTTGTTTCAGAGAAAGATCAAAAATTGCCATTTTTAAATAAGTTAATAACAGATGATCTATTTTGAATATTTCCTTTGGAATCCTGATAGAAACAAAAAATCAAAAATAATAGATATACATGAGTAAAAAACAGTACTGGCTGATGAAGTCAGAACCCTATGCATACAGTATTGATGATCTCGAGAGAGATGGCCAGATTCACTGGAGCGGCGTAAGGAACTATGAAGCGAGAAATATTATGAGAGATAGAATGAAGGTGGGTGACCGTTCCTTCTTTTATCATTCCAATGTGAATCCCCCCGCAATTGTCGGCGAAATGGAAATTTGCTCCGAACCTTATCCCGACCCAACGCAGTTTGATCCCGACAGTAAATATTTTGATGAGAAAAGCAGTGAAAGCAATCCAAGGTGGCAGCTTATTGATGTAAAATTCATTAGAAAATATGATAATGAAGTTACCCGGGATATGCTTAAGGATTCAGGGCTCACAGAAATGCAGTTATTTAAAAGGAACCGGTTATCCATCACCCAGGTCGAAGAAAATGAATATATGAAAATTCTCGAACTGGCAGGGGCGGAGACCCTTTGATGAGGATGTGCGATACACGATGTGTGGTCTGTGATCTGCGATCTGAATCCTGGCAGAACCCTATATCAGCTAAAGGAAAGTATCTTTTCTCAAACAGATCGCACATCGTTTACCGGAAGGCACAAGCCCCATTGGGGTAAACGAGGCGCTTGCGCCATCATCCATCATCCATCATCCATCATCCAGCATCCGTATCCCGTTTCAATATGATCTTATCCCACCCCGAAAAATTCAGCCTTTTCTTGAAAATAAGGTTCAAAAACAGCTTTGAGGCTTTCGTTTTCCGGTTGTGTCAAATCAGGGTCTGATCGGATGAGTTGCCAGGCGTCATTTTTCGCTTGTTCAAGCAGCAACCGGTCTTCAACGATATCAGCATATCTGAATTCAGGAAGCCCGCTTTGTTTGGTTCCCAGAAAATCACCGGGTCCCCTCAGTTTTAGGTCGGCTTCAGCAATTTCAAAGCCATCAGTGGTTTCAACCAGTTTTCTAAGGCGGTAGCGCCCATCCCGGCTCAATTTCACCCCGGGCATAAGAATACAGTAACTCTGTTTGCTCCCTCGCCCAATCCTTCCCCTGAGCTGATGAAGCTGCGATAAACCTAAACGTTCTGCATGTTCAATAATCATGATGGATGCATTGGGTACATCAACTCCTACTTCAACTACTGTAGTAGATACCAGAATTTTGATTTCATCAGCAATAAAACGTTTCATGACTATCTCTTTCTCTTCCGGTTTCATACGCCCGTGTAAAAGGCCTATCGAAATTTCCGGAAAACGACGCTTCAGTTTTTCGAACCCCATCGTCGCGTCTTTTAAATCCATCACTTCCGATTCTTCGATCAAAGGGAAAATCACATAAACCTGGTCACCGTTTTTTATGCTCTGTTCCAGAAATGAGTAAACCTTTTCTCGTTCTTTTTCAGAGCGTACAGCTGTTTTTACCGGTTTTCTTCCGGCAGGAAGTTCGCGTATCACAGAGATATCGAGATCACTGTAAATTGTGAGTGCAAGTGACCGTGGTATCGGTGTGGCAGACATTACCAGCAGATGCGGATTGTTGCCTTTCTGCAACATCTCATTTCGTTGTTTTACACCGAACCGGTGTTGCTCATCAATCACAACAAGTCCAAGATTATGAAATTTAACACTTTCCTGGAAAATTGCATGAGTGCCAACTGCAACCTGGCATTTACCGCCTTCAATGTCGGTAAGGATATCGCGTCTCAGGGCCGCTTTCTGGCCACCTGTAATAAGCCGGAAATGAATACCAAGCGGTTCAAGGTATTTCTTTAGTGTATGATAGTGTTGTTCTGCAAGTATTTCCGTAGGTGCCATAAAAGCGCCCTGGTAGTTATTATCAACAGCCATGAGCATCGATCCGATGGCAACAATGGTTTTGCCGGCTCCAACATCCCCCTGTACCAGGCGGTTCATTTGCAGGCCGCTTTTCAGGTCGATACGAATATCAGATAATGCAGATATTTGGCCGGTTGTAAGCTGAAATGGCAAGATCTGATTAAAGAATTTTTTGGTCATCTCACCCGGCTCAAGTAAAACACCACGCTGCTTTTCGAACCGTTTAAATTTGATTTTTGCCATACTGAGCTCAAAAAGAAAAAATTCATCATATTTAAAACGTTCAAGCGCCTTTGCTGCTTCCTGCTTTTTCGAAGGGTTATGAATAGTTCTAATAGCCTGATTAACATCAGGAAAATTATGTTTTTGCCTGATGTTTTCGGGGATAAACTCTTTCGGTTGAACGTTTTGGAGAATTTGATTTATCCACCCGGCAATAATTTTATTTGTAACAAAAGCATTGGTTAAGTGCTTATTCGACGGATAGACAGGTATCAGTGAATGTTCAGCTTTGAAATCATCAGGACTGTCCAGCCGCTCAACTTCAGGATGAGCCATACTGATGTACCTGCCATACTGATTCGGGATACCATAAAGAGAAACATATTGCCCAATATTGAACTGTTTGATAAAATATTTCCAACCCTTAAAAAAAACAGCTTTCATTGCTCCGGTATGATCCTGCACTATGACCTCAAGCCGCTTCTTGTTACCAAAACCTGCAATCTCGGTTTTCATTACCTTTCCTACTACAGTTACCGCTTCATTCTGGCCTGCAAGATTCCATATTGGCAGCACTTTAGATTTGTCGATATACCTGCGGGGGAATAAATGTAACAGTTCGGTTATATCTGTGATACCGGAATTTTGGAGTGCTTTCAGCCTTTTATGGCTCAGATTATTTAAATCAAGAAGCTTCAAGAGATATACTGATATATATCAGTTTATTATTTATTTTGTGTTCATGGGCCTTAATTTGAGCTGATTAAGCAAGATATGCAAATATTGGCTCCACATTAGAAAAAAATTGAATATAAATTTTGCATACAAATAACTAAAGTCACTATATTTGTTGGCTATTGATTTAATGAAAATTAAACAGGTAAATCCGTGCCTACAATACAACAACTTATTCGCAAAGGTAGACAAAGTAAGACCAGTAAAACAACTGCTCCTGCTTTGCAAAGCTGCCCCCAAAAACGAGGGGTATGTACCCGTGTTTATACAACAACACCTAAAAAACCGAATTCAGCTCTCAGAAAAGTAGCAAGGGTGCGGTTAACGAATGGAATTGAAGTAACAGCCTACATACCAGGTGAAGGCCATAACCTCCAGGAGCATAGTATCGTTTTGATTAGAGGTGGCCGTGTGAAAGACCTTCCTGGTGTGAGATACCATATCATCAGGGGTACTCTTGACACAGCCGGGGTACAGGGTAGAAAACAGGGCAGAAGCCTCTATGGAACGAAGAAACCAAAAGGGTAATCAGGATTTAAACCAACTATAATACTATGCGCAGAAGAAAAGCAGAAAAAAGAGAATTACAACCCGATCCCATTTTCAATGACAAATTGGTTACCAGGTTTGTGAATAACCTGATGAAAGATGGCAAGAAAGGGGTTGCCAGAAAAATTTTGTACCAGGCGTTCGAAATGATCGAAGAGAAGACAGGAGAACAGCCCATTGATGTATTTAAAAATGCGCTGAATAATGCTACGCCAGTCGTTGAAGTTAGAAGCCGAAGGGTAGGTGGAGCAACATACCAGGTGCCGGTTGAAGTGAGGACAGACAGGGGTACAGCTCTCGGTATACGCTGGCTTATTCGTGCTTCACGGCAAAGGAATGACAAATCAATGGCAATACGTCTTGGCCGTGAACTGATTGATGCCTCCAAAAATGAAGGTGGCGCAGTAAGAAAAAAAGATGAAACTCACAGAATGGCCGAAGCAAACAAAGCTTTTGCACATTTCAGGTTCTGATATTTTAAAACCAAACAAAAATTTTTTATTTGAGTCAATTTCATGTCCGAAGTAATGACTAAATCCGATCCCAAAATTCTTGATCGCATCCGAAGGACGCGAAATATTGGAATTATGGCTCATATTGATGCCGGGAAAACTACGGTTTCCGAAAGAATACTCTTCTATACCGGCCGAAGCCACCGGATGGGTGAGGTTCATGATGGAGCTGCCACCATGGACTGGATGGAACAGGAACAGGAACGTGGTATCACGATCCAGTCAGCTGCTACACATTGTATCTGGAAAAATCACAGGATTAATATAATTGATACACCCGGACACGTGGACTTTACCGTAGAGGTTGAGCGTTCACTTCGTGTACTTGACGGGGCTATTGGTGTGTTCTGCTCAGTTGGAGCTGTACAACCACAGTCGGAAACTGTTTGGCGCCAGGCAAATAAGTATAACGTGCCAAGAATGGCTTTTGTGAACAAGATGGATCGTACCGGAGCCAATTTCTACAATGTAATTGAGCAAATGCGCAACAAACTTGGTGCGAACCCAATTCCTATTCAGATTCCAATTGGTGAAGAGCTCAATTTCAGTGGTGTTGTAGACCTTATTAATATGAAAGGGATTATTTGGGACGAAGAATCACTTGGAGCCAAATACGATGAAATTGAAATCCCGGATAATCTCATTGACAAGGCTCACGAGTATCGAAAAATCATGCTCGAATCAATTGCAGACCATGATGATGAACTGATGGAAAAGTACCTCATGGAAGAAGAAATCTCTGAAGAAGAGATTAATGGTGCCATCAGAAAAGCAACCCTTGCAAGAGATATTACACCGGTTTTATGTGGAACCGCACTTAGAAATAAAGGTGTACAAATACTTCTTGATAAAGTAATTGAATATCTACCAAGTCCGCTTGATGTTGCTGCTGTAAGTGGTGTAGACCCCAAAGATGAGGAAAAAGTACTGCATCGCAGAACGGATGTAAATGAGCCTTTTGCCGCATTGGCATTCAAGATCATGACAGATCCTTACGTTGGAAAACTCACATTTTTCCGTGTTTACTCCGGCCAGCTCGAAAAAGGATCATATATCCTGAACTCATCTACCGGTGAAAAAGAGCGTGTTGGCCGTTTACTTGAAATGCACGCAAACGATAAGAAAGATATTGAAATCGTAAGGGCAGGCGATATTGCGGCTGCCGTCGGTGTGAAAAAAGTTCATACCGGTGACACATTCTGCGATATTGACAAACCGATATTGCTGGAGCAAATTACATTCCCTGAGCCTGTAATTAAACTGGCTGTTGAGCCCAAGTCGAAGGCTGATGCTGAAAAACTTACTTCCGGCCTTGTGAAACTTGCTGAAGAAGATCCAACGTTCCAGGTTTCAACTGACCAGGAAACAGGCCAGACAACTATTGCAGGAATGGGCGAGCTTCACCTTGAAATTATTGTTGACAGGCTGAAACGTGAATTCAAGGTCGAGGCAAATGTAGGTCAGCCCCAGGTATCGTACAGGGAAACGATCACCCGGCCATTTGAGCACAGAGAAGTTTATAAAAAACAAACAGGTGGTCGTGGTAAATTTGCCGATATCTCTTTTGAAATCGGGCCGATTGAACACTTCAAGCAGTATGATGATGATGACAAGCGAGTCATCAAAACAGAAGGTTTCAAATTTATCAATGAAATTGTTGGCGGTAACATCCCGAGGGAATATATACCGTCTGTTGAGAAAGGTTTTCGTGAGTCCATGAAAAATGGTGTGCAGGCAAACTATCCGGCACAGAATATCGGAGTTCGCCTGTTTGACGGTTCTTACCATGATGTTGATTCCGATGCGTTCAGTTTTGAGCTTTGTGCAAGACTTGCCTTCAGAAACTCAGCCAAAAAAGCTGGACCACAGCTTCTTGAGCCTGTAATGATGGTTGAAGCGACTACACCTGAGGAATATATGGGTGACGTAATTGGCGACCTGAACGGAAGAAGAGGAATTATTCAAAAGATGGAAAACAGTGCTGAGGGTTCCGTGGTACGTTGTAAAGTGCCCCTTGCAGAGATGTTCGGGTATTCTACCGATCTGCGGTCATTGACTCAGGGCAGGGCTGTTTACTCAATGGAATTCTCCGAGTATGTACCTGTTCCAGAGTCCAAAGCACAGGAAATCATTGAACAACAAGCATAAATATTAAAAATAACACAATACCATGGCAAAAGAGACATTTCAGCGTACCAAGCCACACGTAAACGTAGGTACGATTGGTCACGTAGACCACGGCAAGACGACATTAACGGCTGCCATAACCAGTGTGATGGCGCGCACCTATGGAGGAGTAGCCAAGAAATTTGATGAGATTGATAATGCTCCTGAGGAGCGTGAGCGTGGCATTACCATAGCCACGGCGCATGTGGAGTATGAGACGGGCAACCGGCACTATGCCCATGTGGATTGTCCGGGCCATGCCGACTATGTGAAGAACATGGTAACGGGAGCTGCCCAGATGGATGGTGCGATATTGGTGGTAGCGGCTACTGATGGGCCGATGCCACAGACGCGTGAGCACATTTTGCTGGCACGTCAGGTGGGTGTACCTGAGATTGTGGTATTTATGAACAAGGTGGATCTGGTGGATGATGAGGAGCTGCTGGAGCTGGTGGAGCTGGAGGTACGTGAGTTGTTGTCATCGTATGAGTTTGATGGGGACAATATTCCGGTGATTCAGGGCAGTGCGTTGGGTGCGCTCAATGGAGAGGCTGAGTGGGAGGCGAAGATTGTGGAGCTTATGGAAGCGGTAGACAGTTTTATCCCTACGCCGGAGCGAGATGTTGACAAGCCGTTTTTGATGCCTGTTGAGGATGTATTTTCCATTACGGGCCGTGGCACGGTGGCCACGGGCCGGATTGAGCGTGGAGTGATCAAGCTCAATGATGAGGTGGAGATTGTGGGAATCATTGAGCAGCCGATGAAGAGTGTGGTGACGGGTATTGAGATGTTTCGTCGCCTGTTGAGTGAAGGTCAGGCTGGTGATAATGCGGGGATACTACTTCGTGGTATTGGCAAGGATGATATCCAGCGAGGGATGGTGTTGTGCAAGCCGGGTTCGGTGAAGCCTCATAAAGGATTTGAGTGTGAGGTGTACGTACTGAGCAAGGATGAGGGAGGTCGGCATACGCCGTTTTTCAAGGGTTACCGTCCGCAGTTTTATTTTCGTACAACCGATGTAACGGGTTCGTGTGAGCTACCTGCGGGAGTGGAGATGGTAATGCCGGGCGATAATGTGAAGATGGTGGTAACGCTGATCCAGCCGATAGCGATGGAGACGGGACTTCGTTTTGCCATTCGTGAGGGCGGGCGTACCGTAGGCGCCGGCGTGGTAAGTAAAATAACAGACTAAAAGGTTCCGAGAGTGGCAACACAACAAAAAATCAGAATAAAGCTAAAATCATACGATCATAACCTGATTGATAAATCAGCGGAAAAGATCATACAAACTGTAAAATCAACTGGAGCGGTGGTTTCAGGGCCAATACCGCTCCCGACCGATAAAAATATCATTACAGTAAATCGTTCTGTTCATGTTGATAAAAAATCTCGTGAGCAATTCGAGTACAGATCTCACAAACGATTGATTGATATTCTTTCAACAGGATCACAAACCGTTGATGCTCTTATGAAATTAGAGCTGCCGTCCGGTGTAGACGTTGAAATAAAAGTTTAAGTAACCCTTAGGTTTACAGAATAATGAGTGGATTAATTGGAAAAAAAGTGGGTATGACAAGCATTTTTGATGACCTGGGCAGGAGTATTCCGGTTACAGTTATCGAAGTTGAACCTTGTGTGATTACCCAAATTAAAACCGACGAAAAAGACGGTTATACAGCAGTTCAAATTGCTGCATTCGACAAAAAGCCTGCAAGAGTATCAAAAGCAATGAAGGGCCACTTTTCAAAAGCTGGTACAGAGCCCAAAAAACTGGTTCGTGAAATAAGGAATTACTTACCTGAAGGGCTGGATGTTGGTGATGAACTTAACATGGATGATGTCTTTAAGGCAGGTGATATTATTGATGTTGTAGGTTTATCAAAGGGAACTGGGTTTACCGGGGTTGTTAAGCGCCACAATTTTAGTGGTGTAGGAGACAGGACCCATGGGCAGCATAACAGGGAAAGGGCACCAGGATCAATTGGTCAGTCTTCAGATCCCTCGAAAGTTTTTAAAGGTATGAGAATGGCTGGGCGTTCAGGAAACAAGCGGACAAAAATAAAAAACCTGTCTGTTGCAAAAACACTTCCTGATTCAAATATCATTCTTGTAACCGGTTCAGTACCTGGCCCTAAAGGTGGGTATGTAGAAATTTACAATAAGACTCAAAGTATAGCCTAATGAAGCTTACGATTTTAAAAATTGACGGAACAAGCAGTAGTGCAAAGGCTGAATTGAACGATTCCATATTTGGGATTGAGCCTAATGAAACTGTGCTTTATGAAGATGTCCGAAGAATTCTTGCAAACAGAAGACAAGGTACTGCGAAAACTAAAGAACGTTCTGAAGTTAGAGGCGGTGGTAAAAAGGCATACAAACAAAAAGGTACAGGCATGGCTCGAAGAGGGTCAATGCGCTC
>PWLN01000206.1 GCA_003559375.1 Balneolaceae bacterium
ATTGTGATGTTATGCAACCTTCTATAGTGTAGTGGCCGGAGTTATGGGGACGTGGTGCAGACTCGTTCAGGAGTACGTCGCCTTCTGTAGTCAGAAAAAATTCAAATGCAAAAATACCCTTGCCGTCTATCGCTTCAGTAGCTCGAAGAGCCAGGTCCTGAGCCCTTTGCTGAATTGCAGATGCTACCGGTGCGGGGGTTTTTACTGCTACACAAATGTGGTTTTCCTGTATAGTTTCACAGCATGGATAAACAACATGTCCTGTTTCATTTCGGGCCACTTGCACAGCCAGTTCATGTGTAAAATTCACAAAAGCCTCTGCAAGGATTTCATGTCCATTATGACCGCCTAATTTTAGAAACGCATGATCTGCTTCTTCAGGCGTTTTTACAGTTTTGTTGCCATATCCGTCATATCCACCCTTTGAGGATTTTAGCAGGTAGGGCCAGCCATTCGATTCACCAAAGTTACGAAGATCATCCCCGGAAGCAACAACAGAATATGGTGTAACAGGGATGCCGGCTTTTTCAAATGTCTCCTTTTCAATACGTTTGTTTTCTATGAGCGCAAAACTTTCAGGAGATGGAAACATCGGTGTGCCAGATTGGTCGCGGATTTCTTTCAGGATACCGGAGTCGATAAATTCATTTTCCAAAGTGATCACATCGCAGCAACGTGCAAATTCCAACATAGAATCGGCATCCGTAAATGAACCGCTGAAGGAGCGTGGAGTCATAAATTGAACAGGTTCATCTTCGGGCCGGTCGGAAAATACAGCCACCTGCATCCCGAAACGGAACGCCTGAAGGGCAGACATCCGTGCCAGTTGTCCGGCACCCAGAAAACCGATCACAAAATCTGATGATAAGGGACTTTTCATACTTTGGATATTAGATCAAAAATGTTGCGATAAAGTATCAAATTTGTAAATGAAAACGAAAGTTGCTGGAAGACATGATATGGTACTTTATTTTCAGACGGCAGACGGCAGGTAGCAAATGATAGATGATAGACAGCAAACTATTTTCCATCACCGAAAAACCTGTATATAACTACGCATGATTATATCAATCAAAAAAATTGTCAAAAATTAATATTTTTCTAAATATATTAATAACATATACATTTATGTATTAAATATTGTCCATTGCCCATTGCCCATTGCCCATTGTCCATTGTCTATCAAAAACTCGATTTCTCTGGAAAAAAAGATGGAACTAAAAAAACTGTATGCCCTCTTGCCGGATAATTTGTATTATCAGCATTGATATAATACTATTAAAAAAAAATTTAACTGCAGTTAATGATTTATGAGTAGAAAAATCTTATTGAATGAATCCGATATCCCCACTCATTGGTATAATATTGTGGCAGATATGCCCAATAAACCACTGCCTCCGCTTAATCCAAAGACAGGTCAGCCTGCAGGACCCGGCGACCTGAGTCCAATTTTTCCGATGGGCCTCATTATGCAGGAAGTTTCAGGAGAGCAGTATGTGGAAATTCCTGATGAGGTACGGGACATTTACAAGATATGGCGGCCTACTCCATTATATCGTGCTACGGGACTTGAAAAAATGCTCGATACACCGGCAAAGATCTATTACAAATATGAAGGGGTTAGCCCGAGCGGTTCACATAAGCCAAATACAGCCGTACCTCAGGCATATTACAACAAGCAGGAGGGGGTAAAAAGTATAACTACGGAGACAGGTGCCGGACAATGGGGAACCGCACTTGCTTTTGCTTGTGCCCAGTTTGGTATTCAGTGTGAAGTCTACATGGTTCGAATCAGTTATGACCAAAAGCCGTACAGAAAAGTGATGATGAATACATTTGGCGCTGAAGTTTATCCTTCGCCAAGCAACCGTACAGAGGCAGGCAGAAGAATACTGGCAGAAGACCCAAATACAAGCGGCAGCCTGGGTATTGCCATTTCTGAAGCTATTGAGCGTGCTGTAATGGATGAAACCACGAAATACTCACTCGGTTCGGTACTGAATCATGTTTTGCTTCATCAGACAGTGATTGGCCAGGAAGCTATCAAGCAACTGGAATATACCGGCGATTATCCTGATATAGTGATCGCACCGCTTGGTGGCGGCTCCAACTTTGCCGGTATTTCATTTCCCTTTCTGAAAAACAACTTGATTAATGGGGCTCGCACCCGTTTTCTGGCAGTTGAACCGGCTTCCTGTCCCAAACTTACACAAGGTGAGTTTATGTATGATTTTGGAGATTCGGCCGGATATACACCATTGCTGCCAATGTATACACTTGGCCATAATTTTAAACCTGCGGCCATACATGCCGGTGGATTGAGATACCATGGAGCAAGTGTATTATGTAGCCAGCTGCTTAAAGACGGTCTAATTGAAGCTATTGCTATTCAGCAGCTTGAATGTTTTGAAGCGGGTGTAATGTTAGCAAAATCAGAAGGAATCATAGCTGCGCCTGAAGCCACACACGCTGTGGCACAGGTAATTCGCGAGGCAAATCAGGCAAAGGAGGAGGGTACAGAAAAAACGATCCTGTTCAATCTATGTGGGCATGGTTTTGTAGACATGCTGGCTTATGAAGACTACTTCGCAGGAAAACTATCTGATCACAGCTTCACAGAAAATGAACTCAAAGAAGGGCTAAAAGAAATCAGGGAATTGCAGCCTTCTTAAATCAGTGGTCATTTGTAATATGTCTCGAATCAAGCATTTTATGGCTCTGATATGATATCGAAATAAAAAAGCTTTCCACTTAAAATGGAAAGCTTTTTTTAATTTCATGCAGTGAAATGATAAAATTAACTCGCTTTATGCAAAGAATGAAGCGATGCTGCTTTACATGATATCCAGTAATTCCACTTCGAAAATAAGGACTGATCCGGGTTCGATCGCGCTACCCGGTGGCGGATTGTTGCCGTAGGCAAGGTCAGATGGAATAAAAAACTGATACTTTGAACCCACACTCATAAGCTGAACACCTTCAGTCCATCCTGGAATAACCTGGTTCAAAGGAAATGTTACCGGCTCTCCGCGGTCAACTGAGCTGTCGAATACTGTATCATTGATAAGAGTTCCATGGTAGTGAACCTGAACACGGTCGGTTGCGCTTGGCTTGGGGCCGTCACCTTCTCTAAGTACCCGGTATTGTAAACCTGTACTGGTTTCAAAAACGTCAGAATTATTGAGATTTTCCTCCAGAAAAGCCTGGCCTCTTTGGATATTTATATCAGCCTGTGCAGCACGTTCTTCCATTTGCTTCATTTGCAGATCCTGGAAATATGTTTGAAGCAGCATTTGCATTTCCATTTGATCAATGAGGGCATCTTCTTCTTCAAGCCCGGTATTAAAACCCGCAATAAAATTTTCAATATCAATGTCTTTGATGCCTTCTCCGGCAAGATTTGCTGCTGACAAATATCCGAAACTGTAACTCAGTGAGTCACTTTGATTACTTAAACTTGCCTTAGCAGATTTATAGGGGTCACCACAGCCTGTTGTAGCAATCAGAATGGCTGTAAATAAGAAAACTGAATAGATCAGGTATTTCATGCGAATAATGTAAATTAGAGTTTTTAAAAAAGAAAGAAAGTTAACCTTTTTTAGCCCGATTATAAAGACATCATGCAGGATTTTATTTTTGCCACATTATCGGAAACCTGTGAGTGTGCTAAACACTTGCACTTAATTCTATTGTTTTTCCTCTTGCATGTGAATATTTTGACATTATGACAATGAAGTATTCACAAGAAATCAGACTTATTGCTCAAATTACTGCTATTGTAAGGAACTATTAATCAAAGCCATAGAACTATGAAAAAACTATACCTGCCATTTCTGATTGTTGTTTTTTTTTCTCTTTTTATAACACAGATTTTTGCCAACTCTTATCATCTAACAATCTGCGATGCCGAATTGATTGAAAAAAGCCCGCGGGCACCAGACAGTGAATATTTGGAAAGAATGCAGGAAACAATATTTACCCTGATGACAGCTGCCACTTATGATGAACTTCGGCCCTTGGTAAATCTATTTCTTGAAATAGCCGAAAAATACCCGGAAGAGTGGCTGCCGCCATATTATTCATCTTTGGCCTTCGCTTTTTCAGGCTATCTTTCACAAGGAAGCATTGGTGAAAAGGATGCCCTGTTCGATGAAGCTGATAAGCATCTTGCGATAGCGGAGCAGCTCGATCCCGAAATTTCGGAAATTATGGCCTTAAAAAGCTTCATTCTGATGGGACGCCTGAGTGCGGATCTTCAGGCACGGAGCATGTATATGGGCGAAACTTTGATGTGGTCACTCGACCAGGCTCGTCAGTTTGATGCTGAAAACCCAAGGATTCGTTTACTCTCAGCTTTAATGGAGCATGGGTCTGCTCAATTCATGGGACAAAGCACTGATCAGGCATGCAACCAGGCACTTTCAGTTAAACCTGCAATAGAAGCGGAACTCAGGGCAGCAGAAGAAGGATCAATTTTGCCTTCATGGGGCATGAATCTGATTCAATTTATGCAAGCACAGTGCCCCTGAGTTCAAATTGTCCAAATCTTGAACCTTAAACCTTAAACCTTGAACCTTGAACCTAAACCACAAACCAATTTCAATAACTTTCTCTTCAAAACAGTTCATAAATTCTTAACTTCGCACAGCAGAATTAGTAAAAGAATGTATGAACAAAAAAAGTATTGATGTAATTTTGAGAACCAAAGGCATATTGCCGGTTCAAAAGTTGAAGTTGTTGTGCGAAGCAGGGATTATCAGAGGTGTAAAAGGTTATCCGGTTACAGAAAACCAATATCAGCCGAATTCTATCGATCTCAGGTTAGGGGAGGTTGCACACCGTGTACGGAGCAGCTTTTTGCCCGAAAATGAAACGGTTCAGCAAAAAATTGATAAACTTCACCAATACTCTTTTTCAATCGAAGAGGGTGCTGTACTTGAACCGAATTGTGTGTACATTATCCCGCTTCTCGAAGAGCTGAACCTGCCATCATCACACTATCCAATGCAGAAGAATCTGTTTGATGGGGCAAATGGTGAAGACATACGGCTATTCGCAGAGGAGAATCTGTCAGCTAAAGCGAATCCAAAAAGCACTACCGGCCGTCTGGATATTTTTACCCGGGTGATAACCGATTATTCGCACAGATTTGAAGAAATTGACCAGGGATTCAAGGGCAGGCTCTACCTGGAAGTGGTGCCAAAATCGTTTCCGATAAAAGTTCGTATCGGGCAAAGGCTAAATCAGTTGCGTATCAGGCATGGGCATACTGTTTTATCTGATCAGGATATTCTTCGAACCCATATCAGTGACCCGATTTTATTTGACGAGAATGGGATACCACTTCCCCTTCAGTCACTTAATGTTAATAACGGCCTTTTTATGAGCGTGAATCTGCAAGGTGATGAAAATGATATTCTTGGATATAAGGCAAAAAAACATCGTGATATTATTGACCTTGAGAATATCAATCATTACGAGATTTCAGATTTTTGGGAACCGATATATGCCGGCAGTTCAGGCCATTTGATTCTTGAACCGGAAGCATTTTACATTTTTGCATCCCGCGAACGATGCCGGATTCCGAAACACCTTGCAGCAGAGATGATTGCCTACGATACCGGATCTGGAGAATTACGAACACATTATGCAGGTTTTTTTGATAGTGGTTTTGGCGGAGAAATTGAAGATAAAGGGGCACGTGCAGTGCTTGAGGTGCGTTCGCATGATGTTCCATTTCTAATTGAACACGGTCAGACCTTTTGCAGCATGAAATTCGAACCAAACACCGAAATACCTGAGTTTATTTACGGTGCTGATATTCACAGCAATTATCAGGGGCAGGGATTAAAACTGGGAAAACATTTCCGACAGCCCTGATCTAAAACATTGAAACATGCCTATTTCTCGTTGCATATGCCACAAAATTACGTTCGAAGAGCTTCTGAGAATTGCCAGGGAAAAAGGTCTGAAAACAGTGGAGGAGTTGCAATCGGAAAATCTTGGAAGTACTCAATGCAAGCTTTGTGAGCCCTATCTTAAACTTATGCTCGAAACAGGACGAACATCGTTTCCTGTGGGTACTTTAGATGGTGAAAAATAATGCATTTATTTTTTGTAAATCCTCATGATGTACAACGAGAAGAGCTGATCATCAGGGGGCAGGAAGCCATTCATATCAACAGGGTTCTCAGATACAGCACAGGCGATGAAATCCATGCAACCGATGGAAATGGCTATCTTTACAGATGTAAGATCAGCCGGGTTATTAAAGATGAATTAACAGCTGAAATCAGGAATACAGACTTTGAAGCACGCCCGTTACCCTATCTCACACTTTGTATGGGGATTATAAAAAAACGGGACAGGCTTGAACTCTCCATTGAAAAAGCGATAGAGCTTGGTGCGGACGAAGTCGTACTTTTTCGGGGAGCTTACAGCCAGAAGGAAAATGTTCGTCAGGATCGCATCGAATCTGTCGTACTTTCTGCAATGAAGCAGTCATTAAGAAGATGGCTGCCAAAAATCAGGGTTGTTAACTCGCTTGAAGAAGCCTTTACATATCAGAATGAGCCATCCGTAGTAGCATTTGCTGACGAGACCACCAAGGCCGGACAGGATGGCCTGAAAAAATCTGATCATTATTACCTTGTGGTTGGGCCTGAGGGCGGATTTTCAGAATCAGAACGAAGCTTGCTTCAGAGTAAAAATGCAATAGCATTTTCTCTTGGAAAAAAACGCCTGCGTACTGAAACTGCTGCGATAGTTGCAGTTTACCAGTTTAAGGGAATGTAACCGGGTATTCGGTGTAGTTACCGGGAATTTTATGAATGGCCTCAAACCGTCAGCAATAAGCTATCAGTATTCAACCATCAGCTTACAGAAATTAACTTACTGAATGCTGATGGCTGATAGCTGAATAGTTAAAATCGAGTAATAGTCAGGGAATCTAATTTCTTCGTGCCTCTGCCTGAGTCTGTGCAAATATTGCAAGTTTTTCTGCTTCATCCCAAAGGTTGATGGCTTCGCGCAACTCGACATTCAGGTAATCATTGATCACCGGATAGAAGTATTCGTTACCCCAGACCTGACGTGCCAGCTCAGCTTTCATTCTTGCATAGTTCATCCACTTCAGTTCATTGAAGTTTTCCATAGAGAGGATTAGTGTGTTGTTTTCAACGGTAGGCTGATCGACCTCATCGGACAGCACCATCCCTTCATTCTTGAGCATCTGTATAAATCGTTCTTCATCACTTCTGCTCCACTCAAAATCAGTACGATATTCCTGATAACGATCTTCCCAGTTTGCCCGGAACGGATCACCATTACTGTCCAGATATTCGCGGACAAAATCAAAATCCACACGGTTTATAAGCATGAAATTGAAGAGGTAGGGTGAAGCAGTTGTATCTTCCTGCACAATGATATCGGGTACAATTCCGCCTCCGCCAAATACATCGCGTCCGGCAGCAGTTTTGAACCTTAATGAATCGGGTACGATGTCTTTAAAGTCTGTCGCATCAATAGTGGTTCTCGAAGGCGTGTGTTCAAATTCATAGGCAAAATATTCTCCGCCATCCTCGAATGGCTTTTGAATGAGACGTCCTGAAGGAGTGTAATACCTCGAAATGGTTACACGTATGTTGCTGTTGTCAATAAGTTCATATTGCTGTTGAACAAGCCCCTTGCCAAAAGTTCTTCGCCCGACAATAAGTCCACGGTCATGATCCTGAATAGCACCACTCACAATTTCACTCGCAGAGGCTGATCCTTCATTCACTAAAGTAATTACCGGGATATCTTTTAAAGCACCATTCTTGCGTGAGTGAACTTCAGAATTAAACCTGGAATGGCGGCTTTGAGTAGATACAAGCTTGGTTCCTCTCGGGAAAAATTCTTCTGCCATAGCTATAGCCTGGCTCAAATAACCTCCGGGGTTATTTCTGAGGTCAAGGATCAACCTTTCCATTCCCTGGTTTTTAAGGTCTTCTGCTGCGGCCATGAATTCTTCGTGAGTGGTGGCTGCAAAACGATTTACCTTTATGTATCCGGTATTATCATCAATGAGGTAGTGTGTATCTATCGTTGTAATAGGAATGTCGTCTCTGGTAATAGTAAAATCGAGTGGATTGGGATTTCTTGGCCTCATAATCCTTACATCTACAGTGGTTCCTTTCTCACCTCTGAGACGGCGAACCACATCTTCGTTACTGTAACCAACTGCGATGGTGTCATTTATGGCAACTATTCTGTCACCAGACATGATACCAAGCTGGTCACTTGGTCCACCTGAGATAGGGGTAATAACAGTAATGGTATCCTGGATAATGTTAAACTGAATTCCAATACCCTGAAAACGTCCTGCAAATTGTTCCTGTATCTGTTCACTTTCTCTTGCTTCGATATAAACGGAATGTGGATCGAGTGTTCTCAGCATTTCCCGTATTGAGGATTCAACAACCTTGCTCATATCTGCTTCAGGAAAGTTATTTGCTACAAAGAGATAGGCTTCTTCGTACCGGTTATAAGAGTCACGCAGATTTCGCACGGAAAAATCCATCGTAGTGTCAATTGGGGTGCCGCTAATATCATGCCCTTCCAAATCCAGTGCTTTTATTATACCGATTATACTCTTTTCAAAAAGTATGTCAATACTGGTATCTCCAAAATAGTTATCGATAACTCTCCGCTGTACCTGAAGGTATTTGTGGAGGTTATCCTGGTGCAATCCTTTTTGAACAATAACATTATCAATTCCAGCTAACCATACAGCGGAGAGGATAAGCAAAAGTGCAAGCTGAGGGGCAATAAATTTTTTCACAGACATTCTACGGTTTACGATGATTTTTCTTTTTAACGAATTTTCAGCATTAAAGATTATAATAAATCATAAATCATTATGCTACACGTAAAATAAACGCATTATTAAACCGAACGTTTCCTTAACTGTAAGAAATTTCTGTTAAACAATGCAAAACTTGTACATCGGCTCGCTGAGCCGATCATTCAGGAAACCTTTTCAGGGAAAAATCTATATTTCCAATCTTAGTCAAGATGAAAGGTGATTTTGATTGACGA
>PWLN01000196.1 GCA_003559375.1 Balneolaceae bacterium
AGGATAGCCAGCTTAGTGCACCAATCTGATTGAACCTTGGCTGCCAGCTTGCTGTATAATTTTCATCATAACTGCTTCTCCTGGGTGAAATATCGCCCCAAATTAAATCACGATAGACTCCAAACGATGGAGATGGCTCAAATGCTGTACTGTCAATCCCTGCAAATTCACCATCCCTGATTGATATACTTGCGAGGTCAAAAACACTCTGAGATTGAAAAGAAGTTGTAATGGATCTGGTTAGATTATATCCTAAACCAAGATTGGTATTGTATGTGAAACTGTGTGTTTGTTGCAGTGGCTGCTCATCTTCGCCAAATAAGGCTCTTCGTTTTCTCTCTTCATATGAACGGCGCGTACTTACCGATGTAGTTATATTTGTGGGAGTATATCCAAGGCCTAACCCGGAAAGAGCACTTAAAAGAGGAACCTCTTCCAGGAAACCAAATGGTCTGAAAAACCGCACATTTCTGAAATTGATATTATATCTAACAGCTGCATTATAATTCCAGTTATCCTGAAATCTGTATTGTGGATTCCTGCTGTTTGTGGTGTTGTAGTTGTAATTCACTGTAGTATTATCAAGAAGTATACGGCCAACTGTACTTTGTGAATTTCGTTTTGAAATGTTTGAGAAGTTAATGGCGTAATTTTCGCTGTATGATTCTACTTCTCTTCGCTGTTCTTCTATCAGCCTGTCCTGTAAATCACTGTCGATATCAGTTCGTGCCCTTACCGCATTTTCAAAATCAGAAAACCGGATATCACCCTGATTTGGGAGATACTTCGGAACAGATGTTGAACGCCTTGCGGAAAGGTTTACAGGGATATTCCATCCGTATCTGTCTGAAATAAAACTGTCAAGATTGATTGAGGAATTGATATCATAGGCTAATTCATTGCTTACCCGGCGCTGTCCGAGGCGTGAATCAAGCGAACCGAAGCCTTGGGTTTGACGTGTAATATTTGCGTTTAATGTAGCGAAATCCGCCAGTTTCAGTGTCGATTTTGCGTTTGCAGCCCAGCCGCGTTCATTATCAAAACCAGATACTCGCAGTTCATTCAGCCACATTTGTGCATTTAGTATCGGAGTGCCATTCCCGGAAGGATCTGAAGGATCAAATGGATTTCGGATTCCCATACCCACCTCGGTTACACGGCCAAGCGAGGGGTTCCCTCGAATGGCAACCACTGCACCGGGTACAGCGTCTTCAAGTATGTCTGCCCGCTCATAAACCGTGGAAAAATCAACCCCTCCCTCCTGATCTCTCAACTGCTTCAACTGGTTAAATGCCGAAAGTACAATATTCATACTATTTTCATCATATAACCAGACTTGCTCAGCCTCGTCCATCAACTGACCTGAGTTGCCAGGGTCAAAATCCTGATACGGATAATTCGGATCGGATGGTGTTACGGGCTGGCGATATTCGTAATAATTATTCTCAAGGTCGTTGCCAAAACGCATCACCAGTTCAGCATCTCCCCTGTTAATGTAACCTTCACCATGCACAAACATTCGCATGTTTGAATAATTGAGAAGATTTAACCCACCGGGATATACCCGCTTTATCAGTTGTGTTGCACCCGGGCTAAGGTTTCTTACATCAAGCACTATAGATTGTTCATTCTGAAGTGAGCGAAGCTGGCTCCCCCTGTTTTGTGCCCTGATACCACCTGCCGGCTGCCGGTATGGTATGGGCCGGCGGTTTGAGTTCTCTTCAATATTAATGGTACTGATCCTCAATTCTGCTCCGGGATCGTTACGCTGATTGATGCTTTCGTCCTGCCGCCACTGGCTCCCGACAAATTCAAGGGAAGCAAACCGCATGGTAAAGGGCTGCTTGTAACCGGAGAGCCAAATTCTGATATAGGTGATATTCTGAAAATCGTTGATATCCCCCACTCTGCGTTGGAACTCACTGATGGGTATGCGAATCTGGTACCAACGGTCTTGCTGGCGGGTTCCCGGCACCCGGTCAACAATAAATGTGCCAGGCCTTCCGATTTCAAGGCTTGCTTCATCAGCAGGATTCAATTCCACTTCGTACTGGAAGTAAGCATTGGTCAGATTCAGGCTCGACGGATTTACAAGGCCTTCAGTGTCGGGCCGGTTGGTTATGGCACGACGGTCGGACTGGTCAAGCGGTGTATTGCCCTCCGTATAACCCAGCAGCCTGTGAAAACGCTTATGCAGCGGTCGGTTCTGTACCTGGGATTCACCATAAAATATATACTGATCGTTAGATGGGTCTTGTTGAATTTGCTGAAATTCCGGACTGTTTGCCCCATATTGTCTGCGCATTTCTTCCACAAAATCGGCAAAAACAGTCTGCTCATCCAGGCCATTAAAACCTCCTGATGAGGGAAGTCCATCAAGCCCCACATCTTCAAGATCACGATTTATGTTTGAAAATTGCCCCTCGGGAGGTGGCGGATTCGCCGGGAGTGCTGATCTTGGATTATTCGTGTTGTCCAGAATCAGTGTTTCAGGATTTAATGCGAGTCCATCTTCCGTATTGAGTTTTGAATTGGGAATTACATCTTCAGAAATGAGGCCAATGTCGATAAACAACTTGCCATTGTAGTCTTCTAAGGAAGCTCCTGCTGGCAACCTTCCTCCCGGTAATATCGGCTGAACCCAAAACTCAAGATATTCAATATTGTTTTGGGTGAAATCTTCCTGACCCGATGGTATAACCGTGGTCATTCCGCCCCAGGTTCTTTCGTTTTCCTGTTCCAGCAGCCTGCGTAGATCCATATTGTAGTTATATGGGCCTCTTCTGGTTGGATCATAGAAGACATCAAGAGTACTGATGATTTCTTCCTGAGGATTTTGAGTTTCACGACCGGGGAAGACATCCGTAACCCGAACTGGAGTTGATTCCGGGGTAAAATCAACACCACCCAGTATAGTTGAGATATTTCTCGGAATGGTATACCATGAAAACTTTGATCGCAAATCAGAGCGTTCAATTCTGGACAGTTGATTTGCAACAGGTTGCCCCGGAAAATCATTTTCTTCAAAAAAGGCTGCATAAGGTTCATAACCCGGCACAGCAGCCGGCGCAGCTGCAAGATGCCAGCGGGTAGCATTCAGCAGATTTATTTTAATACTTGCCCCTTCAAAATCATCAATAAAAGAAAGCCCTTCTTCTTCATCCGGGAATAGCTCATTATTCCTGATTGCTCTTCTCACAGCTCTCGTATCTGATACTCCGGGCCTTAATTGGGCAAATTCACCGCTGAATGTAAACTGCGATGACTCGCGTGTTTGTAGTATGGGTAATGAATCTAAAAAACGCGTAATAAATGGAGTATCAAACCGGGCGTTGGCATCTAATCCAATAACAGCATTGCTGATAGGTTCATCTCCCAGGCGGATTTTATCATCAAGCGGCCGTTCACTAAACCGAAACAGCGTGCCACCGATCTGAAAATCGTTGGTAAACTGGTACTCTGCCCTAAGCCCGGTAAATGTTCTTTGTTCGATGGTTGCAAGCGATTGGTTTTCATACTCAATGCGAATATCCTGTCCTGGCGCGGTATAACGGTCATTCAGTATGGTAATACTTCCGAAGGAGTAATCAACCTGGTAATCGATGTTTTCCTGCAATTGAACTCCATTGGCAAATACTCGTACAGATCCCTCCACCAAAGCAAAACCGAGATTGAAATTATCCTGAGCCCCGCCACGTGATGTTCCGCTAAACTGGTAAAAACTGTTTTTTGAACTTTGAGCTGCGTTGCGCTGTCTCTCGGTATACAATTCTGAGTATGTTAGCCTCTGAATGTCATCTTCACTTGCCGGAGAATCTTCGAGCACTTCTTGGAGGCGTGAACCAAAAGGCTCCAGATATGGAAAAATGATAAAGCCATTCTGTGCATCCAGTGTACCTGTTCCGAAGTCGATCTGGTTATCAGGATTCAGGGCGCCCTGTGAGTCGACCCTGTCCAGGCCAAGATCCTGTAAAAGGGTTGTATTACGGCCGGGAAGACGGTTTCTCGAAATATTTTCTTCAGTAAAAAGCAGCTCAAGTTCAAGCGATTCCCGTGTAATATTACTCACTCCAAGAGAATAGATGTTTCTCATTGTAAGTGGGAAAAGGATATTGTCGGTTGAGACATTCTTGGGCCTGAGCATTTTCAGGAAAATTCGGTCATTACCCCCCCGGTTTATTTCACCCACATTGACGATTTCATTTCCGGCTCCACGGTAGTTGAATGATATGGCTAAAACTTCCCTGGAACCTAACGAGCGGCGGAGTGAAAGATATCCTGTAATTTTGTTGATAGTGTAATCAACCCCTTCCTGCAGCAAGGTGAAATAACCTTCTTCAAAATTTCTGGAATCTTCAATTCCAAGATCAGCGGCAGATATTCCAATCTGAGGATCCCGGAATTGATTGAGTAACGACTCCGGAAATGAATCCAACCGATTATCCGGCGGGCCAAAAGATCCATCCGGAAAAATATTTACACCCATTTCGGCTAAGGCAACAGCCTGTCTTGAACCTTCTTCTGCCTGAATATTTTCCCGGAGAAGCCAGACCTCAACATCTGCAATCTGAAGGGTTTGTGATAATTGCTGAGGGTTGGCCATACTGTTTTCAAATTGCTGTCGTGTAAAAAAATCGACAAAAAAGTGACGGTCGTCACTATAATCAGCTGGGCGAAGCTGAATAACCCTTTCCTGAGAACCACCCCGTATTGTTTCAACATTACTCTCACCATCCTGCTGAGACACAACTGAAGTGAACCTGAAAGAACCGATTTCTGCAACCGATTTGATTCCAAACAACGCACCGCTGCCCCTGATTAATGAGTTGCCTGTGTTCATTGAAACATTTCCCATTTCAATACTTTTGATGATCTCATCATCGTATCCCTGATAAACAATATTGAGCCTGTTTTGATAGTCAAATGTACGCTCTGTGTCCCAATCGGTCTGAATGGTTAGTTTATCACCGATATTTCCCTGAATATTTAATTGCAGGCTTTGGTCAAATGTAGGGTCAACCCTTGTTTGCTGGTCAGGCGGCAGTGATGGATCGTCTGAACGCTGTACTGAAGCACCTACATTCATTTGGGCCACACCGTTTACTCTCAGGTTTACTTCTGGTTTTCCGAATATGGTTGTAAATGCAGACTGACGGCCACCCGGAATCGTAAGACTGAAATCAAGCAAACCGCGCTGACGCTCTTCTCTTAATCTGGATTCAAAAATCAATTGAGACCAGTTCTCACGTATAGCACTCTCTTTATGCAGATTTGCATAGTCCTCAAAGGCCATGGCCGATGGTGCACCGGACCTGCTTCCACCAACTTTTTTTATAACCCTGAAACCACCATCGCTCCTTCGGGTTATTACAACTTCCTCTTCGGGTAATGTTATAAAGTAGAGGGCAGGAATTGGGGTAAAAAAAGGCAACGAAACGATATCACCATAAACCGGCCTGAATGCTTTCACTAATTCACCGTTCACCAGTGTATCGGGTGTAACTACTTCGGTATTTTCCTGGAAATTTTGTGCATGAAGCTCTAACAGCCCATATGTATAAAATGCACATGAAAACAGCAGGAAATAATAAAAACGACGTCTTATATACACAGGCTTTTTTTTACAAAACTGCCCTGAACTACAAACAGTTTATCATCAAATTCCAAAATCTCAAAATAGTCTTAACGCCGTATCTGCTCTAACAATAGGATTAGATTTAGTTAAATCCCCGAAAATGGATACCACTTTGCGGAAAAATAATAGTTTAGGAGATCTGATAAAAGTAAATACAGTAATCGATAGTGATACCCTGTTCATTAAGATAACATTATGGAACTATAACAGAACAAATTGAAATTTTCGTATCAAAGATTATCGATAAACAGATTATTTCAATTGGCATATATTGTGTACAAGTTTACTATAGTAAAAATAGTAAATGAAAAAATTTAAATATTATTTTTTTAAAAATTCAATTTGAAAGCTCCTGCAGGTAACAAAATGTTTCAAATCTGAATCCATTTTATTTGTATTTGCATTATAACTGAGTAGTTAAACTCTGTGGAAAATTCAGAAACTCAGTATTCATATATCTGTGTTTTCTGATGTGATTTAAATCAATATTGAACCGAAAAAATACACCATCCAACATTTCTATTCGTTATTTTTAGCGATAAAATTATTTTTATTAAGCAAAACACCATCAACCTGTTATCTGATAATCAATTCAATCTGTTTATGCTCAACCACGTACAATTGGATTTACTGAAGAAGCATGTTGGGCCATTCATGTTTTGCTTCTTTACTGTGATGTTTATCCTATTGATGCAATTTTTGATTTTGCATGTTGATAAACTGGTCGGTAAGGGTCTGCCGATTATGATTGTAATTGAGCTGATTGCCAATAACCTTGCATATATGGTTGTACTGGCCCTGCCCATGTCTGTATTGATTTCAACACTCATCGCTTTTGGAAAATTTTCTGAATGGAACGAACTTACAGCAATAAGGGCTGCAGGCATTAACCCTATCAAACTTATTTCACCGGTTTTGTTTGCCGGATTTATTCTCTTTCTTTTTACGGCATATTTTTCAAACTATGTACTGCCAGAAGCAAATCACAAAGCACGATCTCTTTTCATTGATATCCGAACTCAAAAACCTGCTTTTGACCTTCAACCTGCAACGTTTTACAATAACATAGACGGGTATACATTTTGGATCAAAGAGATTGATTCCAGGACCGATTCACTTTACGATATTAGGGTAATTCAGGAGCCTACTGATAACAGGAACCGGGCATTTATTAATGCAAAAAGAGGCTGGCTGGAAAGTCCTGACGATTACACTCTTTCCCTTTTCTTAATAGACGGTTCCATTCTAAGGTATATTCCTGGCAGAAGCGGGCGTGAAGAAACCCTGGAAAAAAGTTATTTTACAAAATACAGGATGAGCTTTGATCTCTCCGATTTATCATTCTCACGCTCTAATCCCGACCAAAGAGGCAGAACTGACAGGACAATGAGCGCACAAGCCATGATGGCGGTGATCGATTCACTGAGAGAAGAAAAAAATAAGGAAGTTGAAAATTTTTATACTGCAGTTTCACAGCATGTTGCTGTTCCATTCCATTATGAACCCACCAGAATTTTTGAACTTAATGTAGAAGCATTGGCTGATACTTTTTCGGTATATGATACAAGGTATGTGGCGATGGAGCTGCTGCCAAATCCAAATGTGCAGCGAAGCGCCATTAACAGAGCCATCAGCGCTATTGACAGGTACAGGCCGGAACTGGAAAGCCTGCGGACAAACCTGAACTGGCGCGACATCAGAATTGCCGAGTTTACGGTTGAAGTTCACAAGAAATTGTCAATTCCTTTTGCGTGTGTAGTATTTGTACTTCTGGGTGCGCCCATCGGAATGCTGACACGTAAGGGAAATATCGGAATTGCTGCGATTATCAGTTCCGTTTTACTTACAGTGTATTTTATAGCCATAATTCAGGGTGAAAAATTTGCCGATCGTATGGTTATATCACCATTCATGGGAATGTGGGGAATTAACATTCTTTATATGATAATTGGATTGATATTGATTTTACATGTAAGCACCTCTATCCGAATAACTAATCTGTTTCGCAGAAAATGAAGAAACTCGACCGTTATATCTTCTTCAGGGTACTTACCATTACCATTTTCATGCTGGCAGTACTTATAGTAATTTTTATTCTGATTGACTTCTCGGAAAACAGTGATGATTTCGCCGACAAAGGAGCATCACTTACCGACATCTGGAACCTCTATTATCTGAACTATATTCCTGAAATGACCAGGCTTGTTATGCCGGTGGCTGTTTTCACTGCTGTTCTTTTTTTAACCGGCCAAATGACCGAACGCCTCGAATTAATTGCCATTAAATCGAGCGGGATAAGCCTCTACCGGTTAGTAATGCCTTATCTATTTATTGGAATTTTTCTCGCGGCAATCGTAAGTTATCTGGATGCTTATGTCATTCCTGAGTCGAATGCCGAGAGAATTGAGTTTGAACAGCAATATCTTTCAAGAAGCGGTGAACGAATAGACAGGGGTGGAATTTTTCGCCAGGATTCTGATAGCACCATCATCAACATCAATTTTTATGATGCAAATGCTGATGTAGGTTATCGGGTATATCTTGTTGAATTTGCCGGGGAAAAGATTACACGTATTGTGCAAGCGAACAGAATGATGTGGGTGGATTCAACAGCTAATTGGGTTACTGATCGTGCAAAGATCAGAAAATTCAATGATAATTCGATTGAAGAAATTGAAACGGAACGTGAAAAATTTGACATTAACATTCTGCCAAGAGATGTAACCCGTCGTACTTCCGATATTTACCAGCTCACCTATCCTAAAGCGATTGAATATATTCAATCCATCGAACGAATAGGCGCCGGTGGAATTGACCTTCCTAAAGTACAACTGTATGGGAGAATGGCTTATCCAATATCTATTGTAACAGTCTGCCTGATTGGCTTTGCACTTGCTGCTGAACGCCGAAAAGGGGGCAAAGGCTTTTACATCGCGTCCGGCCTGTTTATCAGTTTTATCTACCTTGCAATGATGAAGGTTATTGAGCCCTTTGGTGCCGCTGGTACATTGTCACCATTGTTTGCTGCGGTATTTCCGCATGCTTTTTTTCTTGTAGTGGGTATCATTTTGTTGATCGTGACCCGGAAGTAGGATTGATCAAAGAAAATTTGATTGAGCCAGTACACAAGAAATTGGTTTTATCGGGTTAATATAAAAGGCTTATTTTTAGCAGTGCGCTATGCGCAAAGCGCTGAGCGTCAATACTGTACTAATGATGAAATCAATAAACCGAAATACGCATTAGACTTCCGAAGTCTTACGGAGCATCGAAAGGAACCTTCATCGGCTAACATATTGAAGATTTAAAAAATATTTGAAAGACTTCGGAAGTCTTTTTGGTCTTATGCGTAATTTG
>PWLN01000205.1 GCA_003559375.1 Balneolaceae bacterium
CTCCAAGATGGCGGTCAATCAGCAGTGCAATTGGCCTGCCGGTTAATTCCGGAGCTGCAATAAAATCCTTTCTGAACCAGCCTATACCATTCCAATCGATAAACGCAAGATCTGCCTGGGTAAGGTTGGTACTGATTACATCCCATTCAGAATCATCATAATCGGGACGGGCTCTTTCGGGGTCATCACCGGCCTGAAATTTCCACCTGTCCTGAATATAAATGATACTTTCTTCATTGAGCATCGCATCAAGCGAGATTTCTTCTGTGATAGATTCAGAATATTGAAAAAATGTATCCTGCGCGTACGCGTGAGTAGCATACACCATGAACCCTCCCAACAGAGAAATTGCAATGCCTGAAGCCCTGATACACACGATTCTTTGAATTAATGTGTTTCTGTAACCCTGATTAATCCCGACACGGTGGATAACTGTACCGGCAGTCCTCCATTCCTTAAGACGAGCTTACGCTCCCGAAAGGTTTGTGATTGTTCAGAAATTGATTCCTGATCGATTCCGGCAAAATCAAATCTCATTGCAGTGCCCTGTATATCGTAACCAAACTCTGATGGGATGGAAAGATTGATATCACCGCTTACGGCCTCCATGTAAATTCCCTGTGAAACATGCACAAAATCGGCCGTTATATTACCGCTTGTTGTTGCAGATACAAGTGTGCCATTCATATCTGTCGCATAAATATTTCCAGTCACCGTTCTAACCCTGACCTCACCGAAATTGGATTCAACAAGGATATTCCCGTTCACTGTTTTGGCAAAGATACTACCGCTTAAACCGGCCAGCTCAATATTCCCGGTTGTGGAAACCGCTCTGATTTCCCCTCCGGCACCTTCAATAATCAGATCACCGCTTTGATTTTGCACAAAATGACTGCCCTCGGTACCCTCCAGGATGATATTGCCATGCACACTCCTTAGTTCTGTAGAAGCCTGAGAGGGTACCTGTAATACAAAGTGGAACTTCACATCCCCCCGCTGTCTGGATGTACCCGGCCGTCGGTCTTCAATGGATGCAATGATATGATCGCCGCGCTGAAACATCATAATACGGTAATTGTCCAGGCTTCGTGTACCAGACCACAGTGAGAAAGACCGCTCCACATATAAATCAACCTGCACCCCGCCCAATTCAGGATTTTCAATTACCGATATATCACCTAAAATTGTTTTTACGGAAATCCTGGGAGTGCCTCTAGTTCTGAAAAACTTTGATTCATAGGGGTCGTTCAGAGCGGCTTCATCCAAATGTACCGTGTTGTGTAGTATAAGTCCTGTATTTTGGGCATTAATATCCTGCTTCACGGCAATCAACACTGCGATGAATAAGATAAGTTTAAGCATCCGTTTTATTAGAATTTTCATAGCTGCTGCTTTGAATAAATCCAGTATAGTCCATGTTACCCACAGTACAATACGATGTATTACTTGATACGCACACAGCAAAGTTCTGTTTCAGTGCCTGTCAATATTTCTCGAACACATCGATCATAAACCCGATATGTTCGCCCAGATCTTTTTGGATAAGCTCAGCACCCTTTACAATATCCTCTCTGGGTACATTCGCGGCAAAGCGCTTGTCTTTCATTTTTTTCTTTACAGAAGAGACCTTCATTCCAGAAAAGCCCGTAGGGCGCATCAATGCAACCGCATTCATAAAGCCCGCCAGTTCATCACAGGCGAACAGATAACGCTCCATTTCATTTTCAGGATGCTTGCCGGTTCTTTCAGGCGCGTGGGCTTTGATTGCATGTAACACATCATCCGGATAGCCCTGCGGAGGCAATATATTATTCACAGCCTGATTAGGATGCTCATCTGGAAATTTTTCCCAATCAAGATCGTGAAGCAGGCCTGCAGCCCACCATTTTTCTGTTTCAATCCGGCTTTTATCAAGACTCTGAGCGTATGCTTCCATGGCCGCTGCAACCATCCTGCAATGGAATTTCAGATTTTCTGATTCGATATATTCATCGAGCAACTTAATGGAATGCTCTCTTGAAGGTATTTCAAAAATCATCTAATTTAATTCATTTAACACGTTTCGGGCGATATTTCTATTATATTCAAAAGCAAAGTTTTTGTAGTTAATCATATCCACGATCGTGCCGATAAAGCATAGACCTGCCGTTAAAAAATATAAAATTCCCATTCCGATTTGGCCAACAAAAAATCTGTGGATTCCGGCAACACCAAATAATCCAATGAGAGCCAGCACGAGCAGTAATACAGGATCTCTTCTTCGCGACCGGTAAATGGTTGAAAAGAGCTTTGCTTTTTCATCAGGCATATCCTCAATAACATGACTTATATATTGGGACTCATCACCTTCAAGTTCGGGTAGCAATTCAAATATCTTTTTCATAGACATCAGGTTTATCGAAGTTTCGGTTTCTGGAAAAAATTTGAACTACCCGCAATGCGATTACCAGTACTGCCAGAATACCAAGCGGGTGCATGCTAAATGAAGCGGCAAAATCTCCCCGGTAAAGATAGGCAACAGACCGTCCCAAACCGCATCCCGGGCAAATATCAATACCTGCCTGACTCAGTACGCAAAAAGTAAATGTTGACGCTGCAGGGTTTATAAATAGCGGTATCATCAGGATTGAAGCCAGTATCATCCATTCAAAATGCAAAAAAAAGAGTTGATGTATTGAACGCTCGCCTAACGTCATTCTGTTTTAACTATTTTATATTGAAAAACTGTACATTTTAAATCCGGTAAATACCGTTTACTCAATATTATATTTCATTGAACCAGTTTAATCAGTTTCTTTTTTACTATCAAACCGTGATTGCACTTTCATTGCTTAGAATCAATTACCGTATGAACACTTCTGCTATACGAAAGTTTTTCTTTAAAGTTTTCCTTCTCATCATCATAACTCAATCAGCAAACCTGCCTTTGAAGGCCCAGGTCGTACTACAGGATACGCTCTCTGTTACTCTGGATGAATTACGCGTTGAAGCTACACATTCCTCAGTAACTATAGGGCAGGCGCCGCTTTCCGTAAGCTTTCTCAACCGAAGTGAAACCGATATCACCTCACGCCCGGCTGCAACAATGAATGAACTTACATTCACACTGCCCGGAGTTTGGGTGAGCAACCGTGAAAATCATGCCCTCGGAGAACGAATGACCATACGCGGAATGGGCTGGCGATCTCAGTTCGGTGTGCGGGGAGTACAGGTGATTCTTGATGATATTCCGCTCACAGTGGCTGATGGCCAGGCAGTAATGAATCTTGTTGATCCGGCAATGGTTCAATCCATTGAATTACTGCGCGGCCCTTCAGCAACTTTCTGGGGCAACAGCAGTGGTGGAGTATTGTTTATGAGAACACGTACACAAGCCGATGCTCCCAAACTAACTTACCGCGGTTATGTCGGCTCATATAATACGCTTAAACAAGAACTTCGCTGGCATGATACGATCAGTGGTATTCGCTGGAATGCTTACGGTTCTTATTTTGATACGGACGGGTACCGTTCATACAGTGCCGCACGTCTGATTCGAAGTGGAATTTCTGCCGGCGTGGACCTGACAGACAGATCCAGCCTTGAAGCACGGATTGCCTACTCCGGGATGCCGAAAGCAGAGCATCCCGGGTCGCTTCCGGTTGACAGCGCAAGAGTAAATCCATCAATGGCCTGGCCGTTTAATGTATCATCCGGAGCAGGCAAAGAATTTCAGCAGCTTATGAGCTCATTGAGATACTTGCAGGAATTCGATAGCGGATTATTAACAGTGCTTGCGCATGGTACGTATCGTGATCTGATTAATCCATTGCCAGGCCCATATATAACTGTTGACAGAATTGCCGGTGGTACAAGAAGCACGTATGATTTTCTCAACCTGCCGTTTCAACTACAGGTTGGTGGTGAAATGAACTGGCAATATGACGACAGGCGCCAGTACAATAATGCAGGCGGGGTACCGGGTGATAATCTGATTATTAATCAAATTGATCATGTTCAAAGCCAGGGACTTTTCGCAAAGGCCGTTTTTGACATTAACAGGTTGTCGTTTTCTGTGGGTGTGAGAGGCGACAGAATGGTTTTTACAGTAGATGATTCCATTGAAAACCTGGAAAGCAGGAGAACCTTTAACACGATAAATCCAAGCGTCGGAATGAACTATAACTTTGGTGACGTACGGTGGTTTGCAAATTTCAGCACATCATTCGAATCTCCAACCACCACTGAATTTAAAAACAGGCTCGGACCCGATGGCAACATCCTGCCGGGATTCAATCCTGACCTGAACCCTGAAAGGGCAATCGGCATTGAAACCGGGATCAGGGGACGCTATCAACCGCTGAGCCTGGAATACGATGTAACCGGATTTGTTCAGTTTGTAAGCAGCCAGATTATTCAGGAAAGAATTATTGACGGGCAGGCAATTTTCAGTAATGGTGGTGACGCAGAACATATCGGTATTGAAAGTCATCTGAGATTCATGCCTGCACCATTCGTATCAGTTGAATTGATGTATACATGGATTAATGCTCAATTTTCAGGCGGAGAGTTTGATATGGGCGAAATACGTGAGGGAAACAAACTGCCCGGTGTTGCACCACACAGGTTTGGATCTATATTAACATTTCATATTGGCAGCCATACGGTTAGTACAGATGCAGAGTGGGTGGGCAAATACTATGTTAACAGTGAGAATACAGCATCCAATGATTCTTACCTTTTATTTAACGGCCGTTGGACATACAACGGATTTCATTCCCGGAATTGGGGTGTGAAGCCATTCATATCGGTTAATAATGTATTCAATACACGTTATAACACATCCGTCGCGATCAACAACGCATTCGGACGTTACTTCGAGCCCGGCAGTGACAGAAATGTTCAGTTCGGGCTGCGGGTGGATCTGTTTTGAGGGTATGAGGTTCGAAGTTTGACGTTCGTGGTTTGAGGTTTAAGAGCATGGATGGCACAAGCCCTATGTGGATAAACCCCAAAGGGGCAGGCGGGACGCTTGTGCTAACTGAAGTGAGTGGGTGGCACAATCGGGCACAAGCGGGACGCTTGCGCCATCATGCAAATATTGTTGACAAGAAAATTTCAACATTGAACCTCGAACAATAAACCTTGAACCTTTTTCAACATTTTACAAGATTTATTGCGAATAAGATTCTCAGGAAGTATCTTAGCCGATGATGGTTTTGGCTTAGTTATAAAACTGATGTCAGGCTGTTTTAAACTATCAATGGGAACTTAGTTGGGATTAATTATGGAAAACCGTGAAGTAGGAACTGTTAAATGGTTTCATAATGGCAAAGGCTACGGATTTATCACAAGGGAAGGTGGTGAAGACGTTTTCGTTCATTATTCTGAAATCCAGAGTGAAGGATTTCGAAAGCTTACTGAAGGGGATAAAGTGGAATTCACTTTGGCTGACGGCGATAAAGGCCTTCAGGCAAAAGAAGTGATTCAGATACAGTAATCAAGCAAGGCGGCAATTTAGCCGCTTTGAATCAATCTCTTTTCTTTCAATGACGTGGCTGAAACATATTGCAATTGATGGTTTGGCTACTCTTGTTATTGCAATTGTTGTTTTTTTTGATGAAACAGCACTGTTGGAATATGTTCTTTACATATACACCGGCCTCATGGTCATTGCACGCCTCATATCTCTCCTGAGTACCGACTTCAGGGCAATTACCAAACGAAAGGTATCTGAAGCACCAGCCTGGATTTATCACCTGCTTTATTGCCTCAATGTCATTTTTTTGGTTATCGGGCAGTATTATATCACTGCCTCGGCATGGACATTTATCTGGGCAGTGGCATATTACGTTCATCGGAAAAGCAATCTTTAGTGTACGATCATCATTTGTTTACATCAGAAATGAATGTTCAGTTCTGATGAATTGTTACATTTTAAAAATTAGAAAACAGTGCCTTATGACAATCCGGACACTATTGTTACTGTTCATTTTCGTAATCAGCTCGGTGGCATGCAAATCACAGAGCAGAACACCTGCAGTTACACAACACGATCATGAACAATTTCTGAATCAAATCACTTATATAAGCGCTATGTCAGACACAGTAAATAATGATAAAGTTGTTAGAACAGAAGAAGAATGGCGTCAGCGTTTATCTTCTGAGGAGTACAGAGTTCTAAGAAATCATGGTACCGAGCTCCCATGGGCCAACAAATATAACAGCCACTACGAAGTAGGGGTGTACCTGTGCAAAGGATGCGGCCAGCCATTGTTCCACTCCGAAACAAAATACAACAGCCGTTCCGGATGGCCGAGCTATTGGGCTCCAATCCGTGAAGATGTCGTAACTGAAAAGGAAGACCGCAGCTTTTTTATGGTACGAACTGAAATTTTATGCAGCAGATGCGATTCCCACCTTGGCCATGTATTTGATGACGGGCCGGAACCAACGGGCCTTCGTTATTGCATGAATTCTGCTGCCCTGCACTTCGTACCTGAAGTTGATGACTCCAAATAGTCAACACTATTCATTCTCTTAACATATTTCATTTATAATATGATCTGACCAACATCAATTCATATTTCAGATCGGATAAAATGAAAATATTCAGCGATATTGACCCAATAATTACACGCTGGATGGCTAATAACGGTATTACCTTTCTGCGTTATAGTATAGGTATTATCTTTATCTGGTTTGGCGGACTAAAATTTTTCCCCGGTTTAAGCCCTGCCGAGGTCCTTGCCATTTCAACAATTGACCTGCTTACATTTGGCCTGATTCCGCCATTTACCGCACAAATGTTGCTTGCTTTTTTTGAAGTCTCCATCGGAATTTTGTTGATCAGTGGAAAATTTCTCCGCCTCACAATTTTACTTCTTTTGATGCAGATGGCTGGAACCATGAGTCCAATAATCCTCTTTCCGGATTTGGTGTTCACACAAGTTCCTTTCGCACTTACCATCGAGGGGCAATATATCTTTAAAAACTTTGTGGTGATCAGCGCCGCATTGGTAATCGGTGCAACTGCACGTGGAGGGAAATTAAAACCGGAACCTGATTTAGAATAGTATTATAATCGTTATAATTCATTTATTAATATGAATACATCCAAATCAGCCTCATATAAATGACATCAGAAATAAAAAAATTTACTCGTGCACAGCGAATCTTCGAAGTAAAATTTGATCCCCGCCTAAAAGCCTACACCTTTTGGGGAACTGCCATCTTTTTGATCATAATCATTGTTGGAATCGTGGTATTACCGTTTTGGCTGATATTTGGTTACTCGTATGTGAACCGGTACTATGAAAACCTTTTTTGCGAACTCACCACACGGGCTCTCCATTTCAAAAAAGGCATCTGGTTCCAGACTGAACGCACTATTCCACTGGATAAAATTCAGGACCTCACTTACCAGGAGGGTCCGGTATTACGGTATTTTGGGCTGAGCCAATTGAAAATTGAAACAGCCGGACAGAGCGTGCAGGGTATGGCAGATATGACACTTACCGGTATTATTAACTCCAGGAATTTCCGCGAAATGGTACTCGACCAGCGTGACCTGATTACTGATAAACAACCATCTTCATCTGCAACGCCCGGGAAAATTGATAGCGATGACGATATGATTACACTTCTCAAAAAAATCCATGAAACTTTACAGAAGATTGAACAAAAAACCGGTTAGTTGGGGATGGAGAAAATATCGAACACCGAATATTGAATATCGCCCCATAGGGATCGATACTATGTGAAAAGAGGATAACCTTTGTCGAGGGATTTCTGACAGGGGCATCACAGGGCGACAGGCGGCGCGTGCAATACGTCATCTGACGAGTTCCGCCGAAAAACGAACCATTTCCAAAAAAGAGATAATCCCCGAACAACTCGTCTGATGACTTACGGGTTTGGGAGTGCGTACGGTGAACTTTAGTGAGGAGCGCCCTCCGCTCCGCTGACGCTCCGGTATCCGAGGGGTCGGATCAGGCGGGTTGACAAGGTCGCCTTGTGCCATCAGACGGCGCAGGCAACCCCCGGCATACCAAATACTTCATGCGCCGCCTATTGATTAAAACACGGCCTGTCATGCCGAGCGAAGGTCTTTTGAAGCGATAGCGAAAAAGACCGAAGTCGAGGCATCTCCCTGTTCTCAATCCGCACTTTTGCCAGGCTCATCTTTCCTCCGTCATCGGTCTCCGGCCCCCCGTCATCAACCCTAATTCAGGATGGTATTTGATGCTATCTTCCGGTTGTAGATTTTGAAAAGCCCCATTACCACTGCCCACTGAAGTAGAACGGTTGCTACCGAGAATGTACTTAAAGGGTTGAACCATGTATCGGGTGCAAACTCAAATGCGCTGAGGTAAATCCACCATACAAGCAAGGTAATAACTTCTACCGGAATCACATATTTGAGGATAATGGTCCACCACCGGCCAAGATTCACCCGGCTTTCATCAGTATTCACAAGTGTGGCACGGAACTTTTCAGCCCCGAACCGGATCACAGCAAAGGATATGAATCCACCGGATACCATCAGTCCTACACCCCATACAAAATCCTGATTAGCAAATATTTCCAGTGAAATTGCGGAAGGCAGTCCGAATACAAAACCGGCACAACAGACACCAATCGTAGCTTTCGTACGTGTTATGCCCATATCCACAAATACCTTGGTAGCCAGTTCTATCATGGATATCAGTGAACTGAATGCGGCGAAGGTGAGGCCAAGGAAAAACAAAATCGCAAAAATCTTCCCGCCTGCCATTCCGCTGAAAAGCTGGGGCATCCACATAAATGTGAGTCCGGTAGATGCCGGGCCTGACGTTTTCATTACTTCCAGAATTTCACTGTCACTCATCTGTGAGCCCAGCATACCAAATACAGTGGAAAAAATGATGACCGCGGCCATCAGCGATACCAGATTGTTCCCTATTCCTGTTTGAAATGCACTTATGGTAATGTCGTCCCGCATACGCATATAGGCACCATAGGTGAGTA
>PWLN01000047.1 GCA_003559375.1 Balneolaceae bacterium
AACCAGGCGGCGCGGATAAATCCCGGCATACCGAATACCGTATGCGCCGCCTCTTGATAAAAACCCGCACTGTCATCCTGAGCGAAGGCCTTGCGGTGCATTTCCGCAAGGGCGTAGTCGAAGGATCTCCTTGTTATAGACCCGCACCATATCCAGGCTCATCTTTTGAACGCGTAAGCGCACATCTTTTCACTCACGTAGTCGAAGGATCTCACTTTGTGGGAATCGCTACGCTCGGAGCGCTTCGCGTGCAAAAAATGAACCCTGTTCTAAGAACTTCCCATTTAAAGAATCCCACTGTTCTCAGCACTCCCTTCAACAAGGAACTCCTCCAAAATCCCCATCCAAGCCGCCTGTGAGCGCTTCCCTGATAAAACGATGTAAAAGAACCGATTTTTATTGCAGGGAATAGCACTTTTTTAATATGTTTGATGCTTGGAAAATCTGCGGGCAACCTGCTCATTATGCTAACTGAATGAATAAGCTATCAATCTTTAGCCTTACTTTGTCTTTCATCTCACTGATGATTTTCTGGATCATCATGAGTGGTTTTTTTGATTTTATCCACCTTGGGCTTGGTGTACTGAGTGTGGCCGGCGTTATGTATGTCAATTATAAGCTGAAGACGCATCGTTTCTTTGAAGATGATATGGACGATGTAAGTGAACTGCGCTTTTTCAGGGCTTTTTACTATGTAGGTTGGATGGTTATACAGATTATTATCGCAGGTTTTCATGTAGCCGGAATCATTATCCGGCCAAAAATGCCTATCCATACCACCATGATCACATTTCGCGCCAATCTTCCAAGTGCCCACGCACGTATGATTCTTGGTAACTCAATCACTCTGACACCCGGAACCCTTACGATCGACATCACCGGCGACAGGTTTACCGTTCATGCCATTGATGATAAATCCTACGAAGGAATCACAAACGATAAAATGCCGCGCGAAGTTCTGAAATTATTTGAAAAGGAAGAAAGACAGGTCATTGAAGACCTTCAAATCATAACTCAAACCAAAAAGGCAGGCTGATGGACGCATTTTTTCTATATAGCGCTGTAGTGCTTACCATCATTATTGCCGTACCACTTATCCGGGTTCTGCAGGGGCCAACGCTATACGACCGGATTCTTGCAACAAACGCAATTGCTACTAAAACCCTTGTCCTGATAGCCCTGATCGGGTTTTTGTTCGACAGTATCGCCAACTTTATCGACATCACCCTTGCCTATGCTATCCTGGGCTTTATCGGGTCGCTGATTATCGCCAAATACATAACATCACCCAAATTTGACGAGGAATGATTGAAATTCAGAATATCATAAGCATCCTTTTTGTGGTGACCGGCATCTTTTTCATGCTTGTGGGAAGTATCGGTATTATTCGACTTCCCGATTTTTATTCACGTACCCACTCTGTGAGCAAGAGTGATACGCTCGGCATTATCTTTGTAATTCTGGGGCTTGTGATCTATGAAGGACTCACTCAAAGCTCAATTAAACTGCTGCTCATTGGCCTTTTTATTGCCCTGGCAAACCCCATTGGCACACATGCGCTCGCAAGAGCCGCATACAAGCGAAAGCTGAACCCGTTTTTTAGTGATGATGAAATAGACGAGGAAAAGCACAAATGATCTGGGAAGTTGAACTAATTATTTACCTCTTTTTGGCACTTTCTGCCATCGTTGCCCTCGAAGTAAAAGATATGCTCGTGGCAGTGGTAATGATGACCATCTTCAGCTTTCTGATGGCACTGCTCTTTGTAGCAATGGGAGCCATAGATGTAGGATTTACCGAAGCAGTGATCGGTGCGGGTGTCACCGGTATTTTATTTGTTGTTGTTGTATTTCAAACCTCAAGAAAATCAAACGATTGAAAGCACTTAAAATACTCATATTGGTATTCTTTGCAGGCATCATGATTTACGCCTCATCAGACCTTCCGTTCCGCGGTGACCCGGATAACCTGATGCATGCTGAGGAAAGTATAACCGGAACAACGGTTAAAGGCAGCTATTTTATACAGAATGCCTACAGGGATGCACGCACTCCCAACATGGTAACCGTTGTTTTGGGCGACTACCGAAGCATTGATACCTTCGGGGAGCAGGTGGTAATTTACACGGCCGGGCTCATTACACTGCTCGTTCTCAGACGATCAAAAAGGAGGAGTGAATGAACAGGCAGATCGATAGCCCCATTGTACTGCTCGGTGCACGGCTGCTTAGCCCGTATATCATGCTTTTTGGATGGTATGTGATTATTCATGGACACTACAGCCCGGGCGGAGGCTTCCAGGGGGGCGCCCTTCTTGCTGCATCTTTATTATTGATCCGTGTAGCAGGTGGCAGTAAACTTGCTGAATTACAGATCCGGGAATTTGCCACTACTCCACTCGCCGTAATTGGTGTTGTAATCTATTTTGCAACAGGGCTCGTGGCCATGATGATGGGCGGACACTTCCTTGATTATGAGGCACTGCCCATACCGGGCATGGAACCGGCATGGCTCAGATATACCGGTATACTGATCATCGAAGTAGGTATCGGCCTCGCGGTTATGGCAATTCTGATAATGATTTATGATAATATGGTTCGGGGTGAAGATTATGCTTGATTTCTTTTTGGGACATTACGCTTACTGGTTTACCATTATCCTGCTCTCTATCGGGCTGTATGGTATACTGTTCAAGAAAAACCTGATCAAAAAAACTATCGGGCTTGCAATATTGCAGATATCCGTTGTGATGTATTTTGTGTCCATAGCCTCAAAATGGGATGCAACCGTTACTGTCTTAAATCCGGATTTTCCTGTTGACCAGGTTGCAAATTACCTGAACCCGCTCCCGCACACGCTTATGCTCACCGCCATCGTTGTGGGCGTTGCCACGCTGGGAGTAGCGTTCACGCTGCTTATTGCGATCTATAACCGGTTCGAAACCCTTGACGAAGAAGAACTGATAGAAAAAATTCAATGATTGAGTCACATCTGCCTGCATATATTGCGCTGACTTTTGTACTGTTTTCGGTGCTGATTCCGGTATTCGGGCTCTGGAAAAGTGAACTCTCACAGCCGCTTGCCGTGCTTGGTGCGGGTATCGCAGCCGGATTCTCACTTTTCGGCTTTTTTGATGTGATTAACGACGGAGCCATCCGTTACTATTTCGGCGGTTGGGAACCACCGGTTGGTATCGAATTTGTTTATGACGGCTTGTCGGCCTTTTTTGTGCTGGTGATTAATGCTGTAGCATTCTTTGTACTTATCCATTCACATCACATCTCAAAACGGGAATTTCCAGGCAAAGAGATGCCCTACTATTCGCTGGCAATGCTGATGCTTCTCGGATTTAACGGGATGATACTCACCGGCGACCTGTTCAATCTCTATGTATTTCTCGAAATTGCATCGCTGGCCGGTTATGCCCTTATTGCTATCGGCGATAAACCCGCACCCTATGCCGCATTCCGCTACCTGATTATCGGAACGGCAGGAGGCACACTATACCTGCTCGGTGTAGGCTATATGTACACCGTTACCGGTACTCTGAACATTATCGACATGGCTGCCATGCTGCCGATGCTCTATGAAAGCAACGCTGTTTTTGCCGCCCTCATTCTGATGATTGTGGGAATCGGCGTAAAGGCTGCATTATTCCCCATGCACGGATGGCTGCCCGACTCCTATACCTATGCCTCGTCGAGTTCCACCGCGCTTGTTGCACCGATAGGAACAAAAGTCGCGGCATATATCCTTTTCCGAATTATACTCTGGCTCTTCGGTATTGAAATAACCGACGCCGTAGCGCCGATATCCTATATTGTTGGGGTATTGGCTTGTATCGGCATCTTATATGGCTCTATCATGGCCATTGCCCAGTCTGAAATGAAACGGATGCTGGCATACAGCTCGGTTTCCCAGATCGGATATATCATCATGGGGCTCAGCCTTGCCAATCCCTGGGGATTTGCAGGGGCATTGCTTCATGTGCTCAACCATGCCGTGATGAAAGCTTGTTTATTTATGATTTCCGGCCAGTTACGCCTTAAAGAAGGCCATTCAGATATGAGCCGGTTCGATGACAGCTACCGGAAAAAGTATCCATGGACGATGGCTTCATTTACCATCGCCGCCATCTCCATGATTGGCCTTCCGCCTCTTGCCGGGTTTTTCAGCAAGTGGTACCTGGTTCTGGAAACCATCGATAACAGCAACTGGCTGTTTCTTGTAGTAATTCTGATCAGTTCCCTGCTGAACGCAGTCTATTTCTTCCGTGTACTTGAAAAAGTGTATATGATGGATCCGTCTAAAGGTCAGAAAAAACCCAAAGATGGAGAATACAGTGAACCTAAAGCCAGCATGATGATCCCAACCTCAATCCTGGCCATCAGCCTGATTGTGATCGGTTTCGCAAACGCGCTAATCGTTGGCGTACTGCTGAATATTTTTCCTTTTTAAAATAGACAATAGACAATAGACAAAAGTAGAAAGACAATAGACGATAGACGATAGACAATGGATTATGGATTTTAGTAAGTCACGAAAAATATTTTCCACAATATTTATGCAGATAAGCGACGGACGTCCATCGTCCATTGTCTATTTTCTATCGTCTAAAATTAAAGCCCGATGGATCTGACCCTCATTCCTTTACTGGCAGTGCTTGTTTCGCTTGTGGCCGTTGTGCCCATTATGCTCAGTTCGTCCAGGCCGAACCTGCGTGAGTTCTGGACAATCCTGGCCGCCGTCATAAAATTCGGTTTGGTGCTGCTATTGCTGCCTGGTGCCCTTGAAGGCAATTCGGTTGAAATCCATCTTGTGGACCTTGCCCCGGGCCTGCCACTTGCACTTAAGGCCGATCCGCTTGGTGTTTTCTTTGCCGTGATCGCCTCAGGACTCTGGATTTTTACTTCATTTTATTCCATCGGTTATGTTCGCGGTGCCGGAGAGCACAAACAAACCCGGTATTTTGCCAGTTTTGCAGTATGTCTGTCGGCAACCATCGGTATCGCATTCTCTGCGAACCTCATCACCTTTATCCTTTTTTACGAGATGCTCACCGTGGCCACCTATCCGCTGGTGATCCACAATGAGAAAAAGGAAGCGGTTGATGCCGGGCGCAAATATCTTGCATTTACCCTCACTGCCGGGCTCCTCCTTGTTGCCGCATCCGCTCTCGTTTATCATTATACCGGCACGATTGATTTTGCCCCAGGGGGAGTTTTTGGCGACGTGACACTGCCTCATAACACCATGCTCATTTTGTTCATCCTGTTCCTGGGTGCCGTGGGTGTTAAGGCCGGAATCATGCCGCTTCAAAGCTGGCTGCCTGCAGCTATGGCGGCGCCAACCCCTGTAAGTGCCCTGCTTCATGCTGTTGCCGTTGTAAAATCAGGGGTATTTGCTGTAACCCGCGTTGTAGGATACGTTTTTGGTGTAGACGTAATGGGAGATTACGGCCTCAACGATATCCTGATCGTACTGGCAGGGTTTACCATCATTGTGGCATCATTGATTGCCTTTAACCAGGATAACCTCAAGCGACGGCTGGCCTATTCAACCGTTGGACATTTGTCATACATTGTTCTTGGAGTGGCACTACTTACCCCTACCGGAATCACGGGGGGCATTATGCATATCGCCGCTCATGCCACCATGAAAATCACCCTCTTCTTCTGTGCAGGCGCTATTTATGTAAATCTCCACCGAACCGAAATCAGCAATCTCGACGGTATTGCCAAAGTGATGCCGTGGACGATGGGAGCGTTTGTGATTGGGTCGATGGGGCTTGCAGGAATTCCACCTATTAACGGCTTTTTCAGCAAGTGGAACCTGGCGCTTGGTGCCCTGGAAGGTGATATGATATTGCCTGTTGTGGTACTGGTTGTGAGCGGCATGCTCAATGTGGGCTACTTTTTCCCGATTCTCTATCGTGCCTATTTTAAACCGGGCATCGGACTCGAAAAATATGGTGAGGCATCGCCGCTGATGGTTGTGCCCATTGTGATCACTGCGGCATTATCTGTACTTTTCGGCTTGTTCCCGAACCTCTTTTTTGGCTTTTTTGACCTGGCTGTAGACATCAGCACATCACTCTTTAACTCCGGATCACCATGAAAACCATCCACTGGATCATATTGGGAATACTTTTTGTGATTACACTCGGATTTGAATTCACCGTACTGGCCGGTTACGACAGCCACTGGTGGAATGCCATTCCGGCATTCTATGCCCTGTTTGGTTTGGTTTGCTGCTATGCCATTGTATATGTGGCAAAGTTTATTGCTAAAAATATTGTTAATCGTGACTTCAATTACTATGATTGAGTTTCTGACCATACCCGGTGTGATACTGATCGCAGGTGCGCTTTTACTGCCTTTCCTGCCTGCAAAGGTGCGTCCGTCTCTGTTTCTGGTGTTTCCCCTGCTGGCGCTCATCGTTGTTTTTACGCGTCCTGACGGATACTCCGTAACAGGCACACTTCTGAATTATGACCTGGTGATGATGGAAGTGGATGCCCTGAGCCGGATTTTTGGAATCATCTTTTCCTTAACAGCCTTTACCGCGGGAATCTACGCATATCACATGAAAGAACTCGGCCAGCAGTGCAACGCCCTTGTATATGCAGGTGGCGCGCTGGGTGTTACGTTTGCCGGAGACCTTCTTACCCTGGTGATTTTCTGGGAGCTGATGGCCGTAAGTTCCACATGGCTGATTTGGGCACGGCGCACAAAGGAAACCGATGGTGCCGGAATGCGGTACCTGATTTATCACATTCTGGGCGGCGGACTCCTTTTTGCCGGGATTCTCTGGCACCTTGCAACAACGGGATCCCTTGCCGTGGAAACCGTTGCCCGGGAGTATTCGGTTGCCAACGTACTGATGCTTTTGGGTGTATGTATCAACGCCGCTGTGATTCCCCTTCATACCTGGCTTGCGGATGCCTATCCGAAAGCAACGGTCACCGGTTCGGTGTTTATGAGTGCATTTACAACCAAATCGGCGGTTTATGTGCTGCTGCGGATGTTTCCCGGCTGGGAAGTGCTGGCATGGTTTGGGGCAGCAATGGCCATTTATGGTGTGATTTACGCGGTAATCTGCAAGGATATCCGTGAAATACTGGCGTATCACATTATCAGCCAGGTCGGGTTTATGGTTTGCGGCATCGGTATCGGTACCGAAATGGCACAGAATGGAGCCACTGCCCACGCCTACAGCCATATTTTGTACAAGGCACTGCTGTTCATGAGTACCGGTGCGGTACTCTATGCCACCGGAACAAGCAGAATGGTTCACCTGGGCGGTCTCTTTAAAAAAATGCCATATGTATTCTTTTTATATATGGTGGGAGCCGTCTCGATCTCCGGTATTCCGCTTTTCAACGGTTTTATCAGCAAGGGGATGACAATCGACGCAGCAGGTTATGCAGGCAACGAAACCGCAATGCTGATGCTATTGCTGGCATCTGTGGGAACCTGGCTCAGTGTTGGCCTTAAGCTGCCCTATTTCACATGGTTCGACAAGACAGATAATGACATCGAAGTAAAGAAATTGCCTGTGAACATGTACATCGCTATGGGAATTGTGGCCTTTGCCTGTATTTTCTACGGCCTGTTCCCGGGTACACTCTACATGTACCTGCCGTTTGAGGTGAATTACCAGCCCTATACCATTTATCACCTTGTTGAGGTGATACAAATCAGCCTTCTAACATTTCTCGGTTTCTGGCTGCTAAAGAAAAAAATGGCCCCTGAGCCGATTATCGCCCTTGATGTAGACTGGTTCTTCCGCAAAGCAGCGCCTGCCACACGGTTTGTATTTGTTCAAAAAGTGGATGCGTTTTATGACAGGGTTGAGGATGGCATTCTCGGGATTGCCCGCTGGCTCACTGAAAAGTTCAGGAATCCGATGAAGTGGCTCAATCCATTCACCAAAGATACAAACGAAGCCTCCAGCTACAGCCCATCGATGGAAGTGGTAATGAGCTTCATCCTCTTCAGCTTCCTCGTATTCGCCATCGTCTATTTACTATAGCCACTAAGGCAGAAAGGCACAAATGTGTTTTTTGGGGTGGAGCCACTCCCAAAGGGATCCCTACGGGGGAAGGCACAAGGGCACGAAGGTGTTTTTGTGGGGGCCGGGTTAAATATTTTCATTGTGCCTTCGTGCCTTTGTGGCCCCACTCCTTCGTGGTTATAAAATTTTTTTTGTAAGGAATCTTCTAAAACGGGTTCATACTATAAAGAGAGAATCATTAAAGGGAATTGTATGAATACTTCTGATACCTATAAAACAAACGAGCCACAAATAAAATATAAACCATTATCACTGGAAGAAGAACGAATCGGAAAAGCAGTTGTACATGCCGCATTTCAGGTACATAAAGCATTAGGGCCCGGTTTGCTTGAACGTGTATATGAAGTATGTATTCAACATGTTCTTATGAATTCCGGTTTCGATGTAAAAAGACAAGTTGAAGTACCTATTGTATACGAAGATCAGGTTTTTGAAGAGGGTTTTAAGCTGGATATTTTGGTTAATGACCTGGTAATATGTGAATTAAAAGCCATAGACAACGTTAATCCAGTCTGGGAGGCGCAGTTATTAAGTCATTTGAGACTTACTAAAAAACGACTTGGCTATATTATCAATTTCAACGTTCCGCTCATCAAACATGGCATAAAAAGAATGGTGTTATAGCCACGAAGGAGTAGGGCCACAAAGGCACGAAGGCACAATGAAAATATTTAATCAGGTCCCCCTAAAAAAAACACCTTTGTGGCTCAACCGCTCGAACGCTGAAGCCCCCAAAAAACACCTTTGTGCCTTCGCGCCTTCGTGGCTACTAATCTTTGCGCCTTCCGAGCGGGAAACGGGATTTTCCCATAGGGATCCCTGCGG
>PWLN01000137.1 GCA_003559375.1 Balneolaceae bacterium
ATCCTGTGGTGTGGATGTATTAGCATGCAGCTGATTTTTGTTCAGGTCCAATTCTATAGTACCGGATGAAAGCTCGCCAGTTTGATGTTTTACATTACTGGCACCGAACAGATGGGCTATTCTTTGGTTGCGAAGGTTAAATGTGAGCGAATCTCGTGCCTGGAAGTTAACAGCGTCAGGAACAGATTCCCGTTCTGCCCGCCGGGTCTGTGCAGTTTGCTGTGCCGGTATTTCGCCATCCTGGGGAGAAAATTGTGCTCCAGGCCCATCAGGAGGTATATCCATTGGTGCCATATCAGCAGGTGGTTGAGGGATAGTATCTGTTTCTGCTGCTCTTGGCGTGTCAGGGACTACCTGAGCATGAAGATTGCCTGCAACGAAAATCATGGAAATTGCCCAAAGAAACAGGAGCTTTTTGATATTTAAATCTTGTACAATCTTCATGCTCCAAGCTACGCATCAGAGTTCTTTAAAGGCAAGATTTGCAATGCTGGGAAATGATACTTTGTTTCGTAGAGTTTCATCGCCCGTGGGAGATAACTTGATAGATTTATGGGCCGGTAAACCTGATGATCCACTTTTTCTATTTGTGTCATGTATTTTACAGAATTGCTGCCAATACCCATACCAAAATCAACTATAAATTTTGATTTCATAGCTTTAAACGGACGGCGTTAAGAGAAAACAGTTTCAGGAGAGAAATGTTATTCAGTTTTTACGATTTTGTAAACTGTTTCATCGGGTTTTCTCATTCCGTAATCTTCCCGGGCAATTTTTTCGAGCAGATCGGGATTGTTTTCAAGATCATTAATTTTTTTCTCAAGCTCCGCAGTTCTTTCCTGAAATTCATTCGTTCGTTCAATAAGTTCTTTCTTTTGCTTTTGCAGCTCGAATTTGGTTAGTAAACTGTGAGTATCAAAAAAAAGAAACCATGCAGCAACAAATGCAGCAAGTACACCAAAAAGCCATGTTCTGTTCCAGCGGACAGTTTTCAAAAAAGGTAATTTCATTGTAGTCTGTATATCTTTAATGAAATTAATTCAAATATTGGGTATATACAAAAACCTTTAATTATCAGGTTATGATATTGCTGTAAAATTTTCGATATAGTCTTGATCTGTACTGATATACAATGATGTATCGAAGCACTGTGCAACGGAGGAACTGCTTAACTTTTGAGTTAATCGGCAAAAAAATAACCCCTACCGGGTATCAGCCGATAGAGGTTAATCAAGAGAGAGTCTTTAAAATTTTTCTTCAATGAGCGTGAATCGGGTGGGGCTCGAACCCACGACCCGCGGCTTAAAAGGCCGCTGCTCTACCAACTGAGCTACCGATTCATTTTTCCAAAGACATAAAAGATAAAAATTATTGCCAATGAAAATCAAACAATGAATCGATAAATATCAGCTTACAAAAAAACATTCACTATATCACATAATAATAAAGATGCAGCACATCAACAATCTTAATATCTTAACGAATAAAACTTTCTTGTAGTTCACAAAACTATGACCCATGGCTTCAATATTTACAAAAATTATTAATGGTGAAATTCCCTGCTACAAAGTAGCTGAAAACACTACACATATCGCGTTTTTGGATATTAATCCTGTTTCAGAAGGCCATACTTTGATCGTGCCAAAAGAGGAGATTGACTACATTTTTGACCTGAAGGATGAGCTTTTGGCTGAAACAATGATATTTGCAAAAAAGGTTGCATTGGCAATTGATCAGACACTGAAGCCGATAAGAACCGGTATTATACTCGACGGCAGAGAAGTGCCTCACGCGCATGTACATCTTATTCCGATATATAAATCATCGCAAAGTATGGCACTTGGAAATAAAATAAGAGTCAGCTCTGAAAGAATGATGGAAATAGCTAAACTGATATCGGCAGGGGTGAAGTTATGACGATCATGGTACTGAACGGGCCAAATCTGAATCTGCTCGGTCAGCGTGATGAGAAGACGTATGGTTCTCAAACCCTTGTAGATGTAAAAACTCTGCTGCAGGTAACATTTCCTGCAATAGAATTTATTTTTCTTCAGAGTAATCATGAGGGGGATTTAGTGGACGCTATTCAATCTGCAAGGACAGGAACGATTGATGCGATTGTTGCCAATTGGGGTGGTTTTACACACTCCTCAGTAGCCATTCACGATGCCCTGGAACTTTTACAACTTCCAAAAGTGGAAGTTCATATATCAAATATTCATGCACGCGAGGAGTTTCGCGAGCGTTCCATAACCGGAAAAGCTATGGATGGGATCATTACAGGTTTTGGAATATTCAGTTACGTTCTTGGAGTGCATGCTGCCCTGCATTTATCTGCGAAATCCTAACCAGTGCAAAAGCTTAGAGAACTCTTTTCCGATACTCTTGTTTACGGCATCAGTAGTGTGCTGGCACGGTTCATCAATTATCTTCTTGTACCACTCTATACAGATGTTTTTAGCCCTGCAAAGTATGGAATTGTTGGACTGATATACGCAGGCATCACTTTTCTAAATGTTATATTCACATTTGGGATGGAATCGGCCTACCTCAGGTATGCGGAAAATAGAAAGGAAGCGGCAAATATTTTTAAAACCCTCCAGATAGGCCTGCTCATTTTTGCAACTATTCTCTGTGCTATACTATGGCTATTTATGCCGGTGATGCTTCCGGTTTTCAATCTTTCCAGTGAAACATCAGGCATTTTCATATTGATGTTGGGCATTCTGTGGTTCGATACTCTTTCAATTGTTCCCATGGCAGAACTTCGACTGGTGCGAAAAACCTGGCTGTTTGCTTCGTTGAAACTCATGAATGTGATTGTGAACCTCGGGCTGAATCTTTATCTGATTCTGGCATTAAATTTCGGGATAGAGGCTGTTTTCATTTCCAATCTTGCCGCATCTCTACTGATGACACTTTTAGTATGGGCATTTACGGCTGATCTTTTAAAGGGAAAATGGAATAGCGAATGGTTGAAAAAAGCATTTGAATTCGGATGGCCGTTTGTACCCTCTGGTATTGGATACGCTATTAATGAAATGCTGGACCGTTTCCTTCTCAACAATATGGACCCTGCCAATGCAGAACAAATTTATGGAGCGGGAACCACCCCTGAGGATATTGTCGGGATTTATAACGCCTGTTACAAAATGGCGGTTTTTATGTTGCTTCTTGTACAAATGTACCGAATGGCCTGGCAGCCGTTTTTTATGCGCCATGCAAAAGATAAAGATTCACCCGCTCTGTTTGGACAGGCTTTTATCTGGTTTAATGGGTTCTCTGCAGCACTTTTTTTGGCAGTGGCTTTGTTTAAAGAGCAGATCGTAGCCATTTCAGTGCCCGGACTAAACGCTACACTCATTGGCAGTGATTACTGGGTGGGCCTCGATATCGTTCCTTTCCTTCTTCTGGCCTACTGGTTTCATGGCTGGTATATCAATTTTTCGTCGGGTGTATTCATTCGTGAAAAAACAAGAGTACTCTACAAAATTACCCTTTTGGGAGCGGCGATTACGATTGTTTCTAATCTTGCCCTCATACCTGTCTTTGGGATGACCGGCTCTGCTGCAGCTACCCTGCTCAGTTATTGTACCATGGCCGTAACACTGGGTTATTTCAGTAAAAAGGTAATGAACGTTCCTTACCGCCTGCCTCAAAGCTTTGTCCTGATGTTAATTTTAGCTGTTCTGGTATTTGGGGAACCAGTGGTACTAAGCCTCATTTCAGGTGAAATACTGACAAAGATGATCTTGCTTATAACAGGCCTTTCTGTTACGGCAATGTATCTGTGGATCTTTACCCGGAATGAATAATAAATCATCCATTCATCAATTTTTGTAAGGAAATGAGTTTTTAAAGTTCATACAATTGAAACCGGTTAAAATTTTTTTCCGGGATCAATGAGATAAACTCTATTTTAATATCTATTATCACATCAGTCCTAAAACCTCAGAAATAAAAATTTTTTAAAATTCTAAAACGTTTTACCATAGGCACAAGTGGACAGCTATGATATATTATAAAAACACATTGGAAATTATATGTGTAAATGTTGAGATTTAACGTCCTATTTATGAATATTGCCAGATGATCAAATCCCTGTATATCAAAGATTTCGCGTTAATTGATGAGTTGGAAGTTCGATTCGAAAGCGGGCTAAATGTACTTACAGGCCAAACCGGAGCGGGGAAATCCATTATTATTGGTGCACTGAATATGATTTTGGGTGAGCGCGCTGATACTGAAGTTATACGAAGAGGCGCCGATAAAGCGATTGCGGAAGCGGTTATGGTTGTTGGAAATAATGGCTGGCTTAAAAGCTATCTTGATGAAAACGCTGTTGATTTCAGCGAAGAACTGATTTTGAGAAGGGAAATCCGTCAATCCGGCAGCCGGGCATTTATAAATGATACACCGGTAAATATTTCGATACTAAAAGAGGTGGGCGATCAGCTTGTTGACCTGCATGGCCAACACGATCATCAGATGCTCTTAAAAGATGACAATCATCGTGCTGTAATCGACCAGTTCGATACAGTTCAGCCGGTACTTCAGGATTACAGGCAGGAATATCTGGCGATGCAAATATTGCAAAAAAAGCTATCAGAGCTCAAAAAAAGGGAGCGTGAGCTGAAAGAACGAACAGAATTGTACCAATTCCAGGTAAAAGAGCTCGAAGCAGCCAACCTCCATCCGGATGAAGAGGATGAAATCGCTGCAGAAATGATATTGCTCGACAACGCCGAAGACCTCGACCAGAAGGCTGCCGCCATAGCGAATACAGGCAGCGTTGATGAAATAAGCCTGATAGATATACTCAATTCCATCAAACTAAATCTTGAGGATATGGCCCGTATCGAGCCCGAGTTTGAAAGTTATCTTCAGGAGATTACTGCAGCACGGATCAGTATACAGGAAACCATCCATTTTGCAGAACGCTATCGCGGACGAATCGAATTTAATCCGCAGCGGCTTGAAGAATTGAGAAGGCGTCAGTCGGAACTAAACAAGATTCAAAAAAAATATCAGCGAACCATTCCGGATCTAATCAGTTATTACAACGATATCAAATCAGAACTGAATATTGCTGAAAACTTTGACCTTGAAATTGAACGGATTCATTCCGAGATCCGTGAACAGGAATCCAGGTTAAAAGAAAAAGCTATTGCACTGCATGAAATACGGCTGGAAACCGGACGAAGGTTATCTGCTGATATTGTTGATTCACTCAGGAATCTGGGTATTGAAAACGGGCAATTCAGTGTGCAGGTGAAATGGCTAACGTCGGAGAAAGGATGGATTGAAATCGGAGGCCAGTTTGCTGAGTGCACCGAAAACGGGTGTGATGATATCCGGTTTTTTATCTCAACCAATAAAGGAGAAGAACCGAAGCCGCTTGCAAAAATTGCATCCGGGGGTGAAATAAGCCGTGTTATGCTATCATTAAAGTCAATTCTTGCAAAAGAGCACCATCTGCCTGTGATGATTTTTGACGAGATTGATAATGGCATCAGCGGAAAGATATCAGAAAAAGTTGGGCGTGAAATGAGAAAGCTATCAGAGCATTGCCAGATCATTGCAATTACACATCAGCCGCAGATAGCAAGTCAGGCCCATAAACATTACAGGGTACAAAAAGTAGAAAAAGATGATCGAACAACTACACGCATAGAACCACTGTCAGAAGAAGAACATATCCGCGAAGTAGCCAGCCTGATGAGTGGTGAACAAATTACGGAATCGGCTCTTATGAGTGCCCGTGAGCTCATTGAACGCGGTGGTATGAGGAATTGAAGGAGATAAAGATCGTTTTTTTAAATTCGCAAATCGGTTAATCGGTAATTTCCCATTAGGGATCTCTATATAAAATTTCGCATACAATTTATGATATGTGTACTTCATTTTTTGATTTTTCATCAATCTTAACGTAATCTGCTATAAATCGTAAATAAGACCCAAACAAACATTATCAAAATGACAAACCGTCGATCTTTTTTAAAAAAACTATCCGCTGGTATTGCTGCCGGGACACTGGTACCACTTACAACTATTGCTGAGAGAGTAAATGCTTCATCCGGACTTTCTCCCAGAACTCCATTCCATGTAAAATTGGGAATTTCGAGTTATTCTTACTGGCATTTCAGTCCCCAGCGTACTCCAATCCGGTTTGTGATTGAGGAGGCATCACGCCTTGGTGTATATGGCGTGGATATCCTCCACCGTCAAATGGAGAGTGAAGACCCTGATTATATTCGGTCACTTAAAAAACATGCACTGATTCATGGTGTGGCTCTGAATTGTTTGTCAACACATCAGGATTTTGTGAATCCGGATCCCGCTGAAAGGCAAAAAAGTATTGATGATACCAAACGGTTTATTCGGCTTGCACACGATTTGGGAATTCCATGTATCAGGATTAGTGCGGGCAGATGGAATACATCAGGCTCGTTTGCTGAACTGATGAACAACCGCGGCATAGAACCGCCGGTAGAAGGATACACGGAAGACGATGGTATGCTTTGGGCCATTGATTCCATCAAAGAGATTATGCCGGTTGCAGAAGAACACGGAGTGATGCTTGGGCTTGAAAATCACTGGGGTATGACCCGTACTGCTGAAGGCCTACTTCGTATCATGCATGCGGTTGATTCTCCCTGGCTTCGCGTACTGATGGATACAGGAAATTTTCTGGATGATAAATACGAGCAACTTGAGGCAATTGCACCCTATACCGTTTTCATTCAGGCCAAAACATATTTCGGCGGCGGCCGGTTTTACACCCTCGATCTTGACTATAACCGTATCGCCGGTATTTTGCATGATGTGGATTATAAAGGCTATATATCTATTGAGTTTGAAGGTCACGCACCATCAGCAGAAGCGGTTGCAGAAAGTATAGACCTGCTGCGAACAGCTTTTTCCGCATAAATTAGAGTAAGGTTAATCAATAACAGATGATGAGAAAATTAAACCGAAGGGAATTCGCTAAACATGCCCTGGTTGCATCAGCCGGCTTAGGGGCTTCAATGATACCGGGGATTGGAATTAATAAGATTGAAGATTCACAACCCGGATTCACAAAGTTGTTTAATGGAATAGACCTAACCAATTTTGTGGATATGAACACCTCGGAAGATACCTGGTGGGTAGAAGATGGCTTGCTGAAATGCACGGGATGGCCCATTGGTGTAATGCGTACTGAAAGACAATTTGAAAATTTCATTCTTGATGTGGAATGGCGGTTTATGGAGGAAGGTGGGAATTCAGGTATGTTTGTGTGGGCTGATCCATTCCCGCACGAAGATACCCCATTTCCGAGAGGGATAGAGGTACAGATGCTTGATCCTGAGTGGGCTGTGATTCACAACAGGCCGATAGAGTATGTACATGGCCACCTTTTTCCTGTGATGGGCCTTGAGGGAACCATTCCTGATAACCCTTCCGAAGTGGTTCCCGGCCGCAGCTATGCCCTGGAGAACCGGATGAATAACACCCGCCAATGGAACCGTTATATCGTGGTTTGTGTAGATGGAACGATCAAGCTTTCAGTAAATGGCAGATTTGTGAACGGGATAAGGTCAACCCAACGCAAGAAAGGGTATATTTGTCCGGAGTCGGAAGGAGCTGAGATCCATTTTCGCCGGATCGATATTATGGAATTACCGGGAAGTGTGATTACAGCGGATCAAATAGCACCGCTTGCTGATTTATAAATGTTTCAATCAATGAGTTACATTTAATATTAGAATGAAAAGGGTAGTTAACATATCAAAAAGTGCAAAAGAAGCTGAACGAAAAAAATGAGCCCATCTGCTTTCTCATCGTCAATAAATCGAAGGTAAAAAGACCAAAAGATTTGGAAGACCTGAAATATTTAAAATCTATAAGTTAAGCTAGACATGTTTTGATGGTAAGGTTCCATATTCTATTGATCATTTTATTTTTGGTATATGCTGTAACATTAGCATTCGGACAAAATACAATTCTTGTCGTGTATCACAGTGAAACCGGAACTACAGAGAGACTTGCACAGGCCGTAGCTGAAGGGGCTACAACAGATGGAGTAAATGTATTATTGAAAAGTGTGAGTGAAGTAAGGGAATATGACCTTTTGAATTCAGCGGCGATTATTGTTGGGAGTCCTGTATATAATGCCAATGTGTCGCCACAAATCTCGGCTTTCATCGCTTCATGGCCGTTTGAAGGCCAGCCGCTAAAGAATAAAATCGGTGCGGCTTTTGTAACAGCCGGCGGCATATCGGCTGGCGAAGAAATCGTGCAAATGAATATATTGCAAAGTATGCTCATTTTCGGAATGATTGTGGTGGGCGGGCCAGACTGGACCCAGCCATTCGGGGCATCAGCAGTTACCGGGGAAGCACCGTTTAATTCTGATTCGCCTAACCAGATAGATGAACAGTTTCTTGAAAAGGGCAGGGCACTCGGTAAAAGGGTTTCTGATTTAGTAATAAATTTTATCAGCACTGAAAAGTAAAAAAAGTATGATTCAGGAGTGAAATGCTACCTTCAGCAATTAATTCCTCTTCAGGGATTGATTTAAATTCATCAAATTCGAATACGGGTTTTTTGTTTAGCGCGACCCAACTTTTATCTCAATTGATCCCTCTATATTGCCGAAACTGTATTCTTCGGGAAAGATTATATTGCCATCACCGTCCCGTTCCACAAAAACCTTTGCAATTATACCGTCTTCGGCTATTCCGTTGGGATTTGTCTGGCTATAAGTCATGTTGGATATAAGGTTTCCTACGGAATAATAAACAAGGGTTTCCTTGCCCGAGA
>PWLN01000287.1 GCA_003559375.1 Balneolaceae bacterium
ACTATGATGATCCCAACCTGATTCCAAGATATTTAACACTTATTTTCCCACCATATAACCTTCAAGTATGTAATCGATACGTTTCCCTCTTGTATAATGCGGTTTTATGGTAACCACCCATAAACAGGCATAGCGGTTTTCTCTTATTCGTTCAATTGATTGAGGCTCAGTACCTTCTCAATCCGGGTGCATGATAAATATGCCTGTCATATTAAATAACTTAAAAAAATAAACGGTATTCAAATCAAATTATATGTACACGTCACACACCCCTCTGCGTCCCTCCGCGCCCTCAGCGGTCAAAACCCCCGCGGTTACAACGCCCGTAATCTCTGCCGGGCTTCGCGGGATGCATCAGGCACAGCTCTTTGTGCGGCAGCAATTGCATAATATTTCCTGGCTTCGTCTTGAAGCCGGAGCTGCTCCGATGCCCTGCCCGCAAAAAATGCTGCAAGTGTGTGCGTATCCCTCTCTCTTGCATTTACCAGTTCGCTTCCTATGGCTACCGATCTGGAAAATGATTCCAGAGAAGCACTCAGCAAGCCGGAATAATACTGTGCCCTACCATACCAATACCAGATTTCGGCTTCCATTACCTTGTTTTCAGGGAGATTATTATGATGCCAGTGTTCCATGGTTTGATCAAAGAAACGCATCATTTCATGATACTCAAACAACTGTGCGAGGGTGCGAAGGTATAAACGCCTGTAATAGGGATTATCCGGAAAGCTGTCAACCAGTCCTTTGTACAGCGTTTTGGCCTTATCAAATTCATTTTCGTAATTCAGGTAGATCGTACCAAGAAAATATGCGGCTTCCTGTCGGGCGAACACTGCTCTTTGGGATGCCTCCCTGAGCGTATCGATTCCACCCTGGCGGTCACCTTCCGGCAAAAACCAGGACACCGCACGAACCACCGGATAGGTTTCAGGGATATATGCCGAATAATAAAGTTTCATTCCCTCGGCAAAGAGGTTATCCGGCAGCTCCGGTGCAACCTCAAGCAGGCGCAGATGCGCCTGATACCCTGCCCGGCCAACCTGTAAACTCCTCACCCATTCCTCACGGTTTGAATGCAGCCGTGCAATATAACTGATGGAAACAGCCTTGATAATCAGCGCATCTTTATGATCCGGTTCACGCCTCAGTAACCGTGATGCCTCAAAATCGGCTTCCATCATTTTTTCGATAAATTTCCTGTCGAGCGATGTATTGGCAAGATCGTCAAGCACCTCCCACCAAAGCTCCATTCCTTCCCACAGCAGCCAAATCGGATGATCAGGATAACTCTCTCTCCACGGACTCATAAGATACCATACACCGTCATTATTGCGGTTATAAAGCGAGTCAATCGCCATACGGGCATCAATCTCAAACATTCTGTCATCAATCAGAACCTTGGTCTGAGCCTTGACAGGAACTGAATACAGAAAAAACAATACGGACAAAAACAGAAATGCCTTCCAGAGAATCGGACTCCGGTTAGCTGATGATCGGAAAAATTGACAATACATACAGTTTATCTGAGGTGATCTAAAAACCATCCCTCCGTCAGATCTAACACTTCAGTAAATTCGGGAGGAAAGTCTGTTTCTTCAAACGGATGAGAAACCCCGAAGGTATGTCCTGTATTCTCAATGATCCTGAAATCTTTTTCGTCAGACGGTGAAGCCCGGTAAAGTTTTTCGGTATCGGAATATGGAACTGATTCATCATCCTTACCTGCTATAAACATCGATGGGATATAAAGTTCCTTAACCCGGTTCAGGGCTATCAGTTTTTCTGCATTTTCCATGGCATCATCATACACCACTCGATCGATCGGCAGTACCTGTCCGGTTCTTGCGTTTGTAATATCGGTGTATCCTTTTCGTAACCAGTCGTTCACCATTTTCTCGCTCCAGCGTTTTGTGTAATCAGCTACTGCAGCCCATGTAACGAGACACTGAATTTCAGCAAATTCAGCAGCCGCAGTGATGGCGGTATGTCCGCCACGTGAATGTCCCATAATTCCAATACGATCGCTATCCAGTACCAGTTTATCGATGGTAATCAGTTTCGATTTTACGGCATCGATTACGGATCCCACATCTCTCAAATCCTGGCTGAGTGTCTGTCTGCGAAACAGTTCGGGCTCATCAAATTCCGTCATGCTTTTGCCTGTGCCATTCAGTGACAGATTGAATGATATCACCGCGAAACCGGAACGTGCAAGTTCTTCATACACATCAGGAAAGGCGCCCCAGTCTTTAAACCCTTTAAAGCCATGCACAAAAAGAATCGCAGGAAGTACGGTTCCTGTGCTGGTTACAGGCGTTAACAGATCGTAGTAAATGGGCAATTTCTCGGTTGATAGAATATGTCCTGATTGTTTTGATATACTGCTAAAACTCATGTTACCTCTTTATTGAAGTCTAATGTATCTAATTTAACCAATTTCCGCAGGTCATTGATTTCTTTTTGCTTAAGATAACGCCAACGGCCAACCCGAAGATCTTTGTCAGTCAGGCCTGCGTATCGCACCCGCTTCAGTTTCAAAACTTCAGCACCGAAGTGCGAGGCCATTCTTCTGATGAGATGGTTTCTGCCTTCATATACTGAAATTGTAACAGAATTTGGATCACCTGCCACACGTTTCACCTGCACGGCTTTAACCGGGCCGTCTTCGAGTACGATTCCTTTCCGATATTGTTCCAGTTCAGAGTCTGCCAATGGCGGATTTGTTGATACCTCATACGTTTTTTTTACCTGATAACTTGGATGCATGAGACGATGTGCAAGATCACCGTCGTTCGTCAGTAAAATCAGGCCCATGGTATTTCTGTCGAGCCGGCCAACCGGGTATACACGATGGCCTGTTGCATCTTCCACAACATCAATTACAGTGTTGCGGTCTTTTTCATCACTGGTTGTACTGATTGTATCCCGGTTTTTATTGAGCAAGATATAGACAAATGGCTCAAGTGAAATTCGTTGTTTACCTACTTCAATCCTGTCGGTTGCTTTCACTTTTTTACCGAGCTCTTTTACTACTTTACCATTCACACGCACATCACCGGCAGCAATATATTCGTCAGCTTCCCTTCGTGAACAAAATCCCGAATGAGAGATATATTTATTGAGCCTGATTTCATCGCGCAGGTAATCTTTTTGAGCAACCTTGCCCGGCTTGGAAGGCGAATTAACAGAACGGTTCTTCTGTCCCTTTGGCGGGCGTTTTTTGAAACCTTCAGGATCCTGCCGTTGCTTCAATTTTCCTTTTGCTGGCCGTGGCTTTAAACCATCTGGTTTACCTGTATCCTTAAGACCTCTTTTTTCAGGCCTTTGTTTGCGTCCTCCCTTTTCAGGCTTAGATTTAAAGTCTTCATTTTCGGGCCGGGATTTGCCCAGGATTTTATTCAAACCCGGGTTCGCTGATCTTTTTCGCTTATTGGTAGTCATATTATCAGTTTAAAAATATTCTTGGAATTATTTAAATAAGAGTGGGGGATTTCAGGAAATTTCTTGATGAGTAGAAGTTTTTCCAGTTACGGTACGGGATATTAGATGCTGGAAGCTGGTGGCGCGATAGCGACATCCCGACCCCTCGGGAATGATGGATGCTGGTAAAAAATTTCGGTTTTTTGTATTGAAACCAAACTTATGTTATGTATTTTTCTTTAGTTTCCTGCCACATCGTTAAAATTTTACAGTTATTAATATGTAAAAAAAGCCGGCACAAAAATCTACTGCTTAGTGCCGGCTTACATAAGAATTCAGTGGCATCCCTGAATGAACTCAATCTACTGATCGAGCCCAAAAAATTCTAATACAGCGAAATAATCCGTAACATCGAGGTCAACCGGCAGAATAGAATTCCCCGTCACCTTTCCGGCTAAATCTGTTCCCTCAACCGTTTCACTCGATTCGATTTGAATGATATGTATCGAATCGTAATTTTCACCAGGACCTGACTGACGACGAATATCAAATTGCACATCAAGAGAAATTGCCCTCCAGGCGTGGTTCACCCTATATTCACTGCCACCACCAAAACCTCGTCCTGGTACATGATAAAATATGAATGGAAATTCAGTATTCCCCGGCTGTGAATATTTCAAATAGACCAGCCAGGCACTATTGATCATTACCTCTTCAGTATCCAGTAATATCCTCCTGATAGCAATATTATTGGTTGTAAAATCATGACCGTTAAATATGTAATGAGTCACATTTGCATTTCCATCAGCACCAGGAGAACCTTCAGGGCCTTGTTCACCCTGAGGGCCTTGTTCACCCTGCTCACCTTGTGGACCTTGATCACCCGTTGGCCCCTGTTCACCCTGAGGGCCAGCCGGGCCTTCGCAAGAAATCCCTGCCATTAGAATAGCAAGTACAAGTATTGTAAATAGGGAAAGAGTAGTTTTCATGGTTATTTGGTTCGTTGAAGAATTGTGACTAAAATGTAGGTAATTTATTCAAGTATTATAAAAAAAAAAAATTTATGACATAATCTGATATCATACTGCAAATCAATTACCTATGGCATATTATACTAAAAGGTTGTGTCAGGCAATATTTCGGTGAATTCAATTCGATTATTTATTTAAAATTCTATGAATTCACGTTAAATTTATAATCATGGTAAACATAATGTTGTGGGTTTACTTTTGGGTATATGAACTACTCCTTCAAATGTTCGATCTTTTTCTGTGGCACAGGATCGTAGCCCGATGTGCCCCATGGATGGCATTTACCAATTCGCTTGAGTCCCAGCCAAAACCCTTTTAGTGGCCCCCAGATTTTAACCGCTTCAAGCATATAGTTGGAACAGGTTGGCATGTGCCTGCAGTTGGATCCCAAAAATGGTGAAATCGCGAGTTGATAAAACCTCACAATGCCAATGATAATCAGAGAGAAAAAACGGCTTATGAGATTAGTGATCGATTTCAAAAGTGGTGCCGTTTTTCTCATCTTTCAGGCGTATTCCGATTTTCTGAAGATCATCCCTGATTTTATCGGAGGTTGCAAAATCTTTATTTTTTCTGGCTTCCATTCTGATTTCAATCAGAAGCTTCACCAGATCTTCGGTTTTACTTTCATCTGTTTCCGCAACCGATTTCAGCCCGAGAATATCGAACAAGAACTGATTCATCGTTTCCCTGATCAAGGCAAAAGTTTCAGCAGTAATTTTACCGGAATCGAGTTGTTTGTGGTATATAGCATTGATTTTTGAAGCAAGATCGAAAAGTGCAGCCAAAGCCTGAGCCGTATTGAAATCGTCATCCATTGAATCACGGCAGCGCCTGCATAATTCAATTATCTCCGCATCTGCATCACTTTTCTCACCGTGTTCCTCAAACATTCCTTGCAGTTTGTCAAACAGATTCACAGCATTCATCAAACGATGATATCCCTTTTCAGCAGCGAGAAGGGCATCATTCGAAAAATCAATATTGCTGCGATAGTGCGATTGAAGCATGAGAAAACGCACCACCATGGGGCTGAACCCTTTTTCGAGTTTATCATGATTCCCGGAAAAGAGTTCTTCCAGGTTAATAAAATTACCGGCCGACTTGCTCATCTTGGCCCCATCGATGGTAATCATGTTATTATGAATCCAGTATTTAACGGGATCATGGCCGTATGCACTCCTGCATTGTGCGATTTCAGCCTCGTGGTGTGGAAACTGAAGATCAAGACCTCCTCCGTGGATGTCGAACCTGTTTCCGAGATATTTCAGGCTCATGGCTGTACACTCAAGATGCCATCCGGGATAACCCTCACCCCAAGGTGAGTGCCATCGCATGATATGCTGGGGGGATGCTATTTTCCAGAGGGCGAAGTCGTGGGGGCTTCTTTTCTCTTCCATACCCTCTGTATCACGGCTTCCTGCCTGCAGCTCCTCAAGTACTTTACCAGACAGTTCACCGTACGGATAATCTTTTTGGTAAGCATCCAAATCGAAATAGATGTTTCCATTCACTTCATATGCATGGCCGTTTTCCAGTATCTTTTCGATCAGTTTGATCTGTTCAATGATATGGCCACTCGCTGTCGGCTCAATATCCGGTCGCAGACAGTTAAGTGCATCCATTCCTTTGTGATAACTGATGGTATAACGCTGTACCACTTCCATAGGTTCAACCTGTTCAATCCTGGCCTTTTTCAGAATTTTATCTTCTCCCTGTTCAGTATCCTCGTGCTCTAAATGGCCTACATCGGTAATGTTGCGCACATAACGTACTTTATAACCTTTAGCTTTCAGGTAACGGCAGATCACATCAAACGTTACAGCTGCACGGGCATGGCCGAGATGAGGATCTCCATAAACAGTTGGCCCGCAAACATACAAACCAACAAATGGCGGGTTGAGAGGTTCAAACTGTTCTTTTTTCCGAGATAAACTGTTGTAAATCCAAAGGGGAGTTTCAGAAAATTCCATCATTTTGTAATCAGAAAAATTACATCTCCGTTTGCTGACTGATGTAATCTATAAATCGCTGTTGTGTTGTATCATCCCTGAACTTGCCGCTGTACTCAGTGGTTACCGTGCTGCTTTCACGGTCTTTAATGCCACGAGTGGAGACACAAAGGTGCTTGCTCTCGATAAAAACTGCCACATCCTCAGTATCCATAGCCCGTTTCAGTTCATTTGCGATTTGCAGTGTAAGACGTTCCTGAACCTGGGGGCGCCGGGCGTAATAGTCCACAATTCTGTTAATTTTGGATAGGCCAATTACCTTTCCTGAGCTGATATAGGCAACATGAGCTTTGCCTATAAACGGAAGAAAATGGTGTTCACAAAATGATGTTACATTGATATTCTTTTCCACTACCATGTCGCCATATTCAAATTCATTATCAAATTGCCGGGCGGTTGGTTTATTTTTTGGGTCAAGGCCATTGAAAATCTCTTTTACAAACATCTTGGCTACCCGATGCGGTGTACCTTTCAGGCTTTGGTCACTTAAATCAAGGCCAAGAGTGTGCATAATCTTGCCGAAATGACCCTCAATAATTTCAATTTTTTCCTGATCACTCAGGTCAAAGGCATCATCCCGGATTGGTGTATCGGCAGACGTTGCCGCATGGTTATCACCTAATTCTTCAGCAAGCGACTCATCGATAATCAGTGCCGGAATTTCGGTTTTATTTTTACTCATTTTGGTTAATAATCTTAAAAAAATTCACAGAATTTAAAAATACGGGTTCCCTGAGCAATATCATAATTCATCAGTGACCAGATAATGTCTTAAATAATGAGCCTTAACAGTTGAAAATGTTGCATACACTATAAAGTTAGCATCAATAATATAATATTCAGACTTTAGAAGTCTCATAAAACATTATTACTCTGTAAGTAATGGCATCTGATTTTTGGAATGAAATTGAGCTTTGTTTCTATAACGCGCTCATGAAGAATGAAACGGAGCGTAATTCTTATTTGCAAGGATTAAAAAAGAAAAAACCTGAAATTGCAAAAGAGGTGCAGCTTCTATTGGAGTCTCACTTTTCTGCTGATAAATTTCTTGAGCAATCCATACTTGATACCGAGAATTCGATAGAACCAGGTGAGAAAGTCGGGCCCTGGAAAATTGTGAAAGAGATAGGACAGGGAGGGATGAGTACAGTATTCCTTGCTGAGAGAAATGATGGCAGATATGATAGCCAGGTTGCTATCAAATTTATCCATGGGTTTGCTCCTGGACAGAACATTCACGCAAGACTTCAGACCGAACAAAAAATTCTTGCCCGTTTGAACCACAAGAATATAAGCAGGCTTCTGGATGCAGGAATTCATAAAAATGGCCGGCCATATTTTATTATGGAGTATATCGATGGGCTGCCAATCGACAAATGGTGCGAGCGTCATCAGTTGAACATCAGGGAGCGTCTTGAACTGTTTATCCAGGTATGTGAAGCTGTATCATTTGCACATCAGCGGCTTATTGTACACCGCGACTTGAAGCCATCCAATATTCTTGTGGACCGAAACGGCAACGTAAAACTACTCGATTTTGGAATCGCCAAATTATTAGTCAATAATGTGGATGAACCCGATTTAGCCAAAACATTGACGGGTTTTTACATTATGACTCCGGAATATGCCAGCCCGGAACAAATTCTTCAAAAGGATATTACGACAGCCACTGATGTATACGGATTGGGATTGCTGCTTTGTGCTTTACTTACTGGATCAATACCATACAATTTGGAAGAGAAAACACCTTTACAGGCCGGAAAAATTATAACCGAAACAGAACCTGAAAAACCAAGCGCATTAATTACAAGGCCTGCTATATCGGGAAAATCGATCAACGATCCATTCAGTCATTCAAACTCTCTGCAAATCATTCGCAGGCAGCTTGAAGGTGATCTTGACAATATCATCCTGAAAGCACTTCGAAAAGATCCGGCACGGCGTTACCATACTGCAGAACAGTTCATGCAGGATATCCATCATTATCTTGAAAATAAACCCATCTCAGCCCGTCCTGAAAGCAAAATCTACCGGTCACAAAAATTTATACAACGCCATACCTTATCTATTACTTCAGCCGCACTTGTTCTTATCATCTTAACATTATCGGCTGTGGTATCAATCAGACAAGCCCGTATAGCAGAAACGCAGCAAGCAATCGCTGAACAGCGTTTTGAAGATGTCAGACAGCTTGCAAATACGCTGATTTTTGAAGTACATGATGCGATCGCAAATCTGCCCGGTTCCACATCTGCAAGGGAAATGATCGTAGAAAACGCACTCTCTTACCTTGATAAGTTGAGTGCCAGCCAACATAGTGATGTGAATCTGATGCTGGATCTTGCAGAAGCATACCGAAAAGTTGGCCATGTTCAGGGAAACCCTACAAACGCAAACCTTGGCCGGCGTGAAGATGCAGTTAACAGTTACTTCAGAGGGCTTGAACTTACTGAAAAAGTTATGCGTCTGGAATCTGAAAACAACAATGCACGAAAACTTTATGCTGAAATTTCAGAAAATCTTGCAGATTTATTGGCAGGGATGGGACAGCTGGATGAGGCATATGTGATAATGAGTAATATCAACACTACATATGCTGAACTTACCGCAGTTCAACCTGAAGATACGACACAACAATTCATGTATGCCCGGTCGCTACTGAAATGGGGTGATATCACCGGCAATCCAAATTTTGCCAATCTTGGAAATGTTCAGGAGGCTCTGAAAAAATATGAAGAAGCCGAAAAAATATTCAGCAACTTATTCATGAATAGCCAGGACAATATTCAATATATCCGCTTTCGTGGCCTGATTTATGAACGCCTTGGCACACTATTTGAAAATCAGGCACTTTTTCAGGAAGCGTTATGGGCATATGAAGAGTCGATGGAAATGCGAAAACTATTTGTTAAATATGATCCACATAATACAAATGCTATTCGTGATGAAGCAATTGCATATGAGAAACTTGCCAATATTCAAAAAGACAGCGGGAACCTTACTGTTGCAAAAGAAAACTATACACGCTCCTTTGAAATTTTTTCATGGCTGGCACAAACTGATCCCGATAATATTCAGGCCCGACAATCTGTTGCAATCAGCCATATCCATCTCGGCGATTTATTTTACCAAACAGATCATAATCATCATTTGAATGATCCCAACAATGCTTTAATGCATTTTCAACAATCACATCACATTCTGAACGAAATTCTTTTTTCCGATTCGTCAAACATCCGTACCCGGCAGTTGTACGATATGGCGAACCGGCGAATAGAACAAATAAAATCTGATATAAGGTAAATGAACTCTGTATCCCTTATTATAGAAAAAAAATTTGCTCTATTAGCGTCATGAAATTATAATTGCAGTAAAACTGTGAACTTCATAACCAGCTATGGATTCAGAAAAATGGAAAAAATTAGAGCATCATTTTCATGATGCTACTGAACTTTCGGGTGCTGAACTGGATCAATATTTGAGTAGAATTGAAAAAGAAGATCCTGAAATAGCAAGTGAATTAAAGAACCTGCTCGACTCCCATTTTGAAGCTGATAGTTTTTTGGTGGAAGATTCAATCAGCTATGAAATTGCATCTCCGGGAGAGAGAGTCGGTCCATGGCAAATTGTACGGGAGATTGGCCGGGGCGGCATGAGTACAGTTTACCTTGCCGAACGCGCCGACGGACAGTTTGAAAGAAAGGTTGCAATAAAATTTTTACATGGCATTATGCCTGGGAAAAAAATGCACAGCAGGTTGCTTGCTGAACAAAGAATTCTTGCAAAACTTGAACATATAAATATTGCCCGGTTATTTGATTCCGGCCTGAACGATAATCACCGGCCATATTTTATTCTTGAGTATGTAGATGGAGAACCCGTACATGAGTACTGTAACTCCAAAAAGCTGAGTGTACCACAAAAATTACAAGTATTTGAACAGATCTGTGAAGCTGTACAATATGCGCATCAGCGACTTATTGTACACCGCGATCTCAAACCAAACAATATACTGGTTAAACCAGACGGTACTGTTAAACTTCTTGATTTCGGAATTGCGAAAATTCTTGAGGATGATGCAGATAGTGCAATACCGCTCACGCGAACCGGTTTTCACTTGATGACTCCCGAATATGCAAGCCCTGAACAGGTGAATGGGGATAACATCACAACTGCTACAGATGTTTATGCACTCGGATTGCTGCTTTGTGAAATACTTACCGGAAAACTTCCTTATGATGTTTCGCAAAAAAATCCGCTTGAAATTGGCCAGGTCATCAACGCTGCACAACCCACCAGGCCAAGCCATCTTGTAACTCAAAAAATTGATGAAAGCGGAAATCAAGAGATTTCAGGACATGAAATGAACCTGAAGTCACTTAGAAGAGAGCTAAAAGGTGACCTGGATAATATCGTATTGAAAGCTCTCAGAAAAGAACCTGAACGAAGGTATAACTCGGCAGAACAACTGCTTAACGACCTTCAGAATTATCAGAAAAACCTTCCTGTAAGTGCACGGCCGGAGACAACCGGATACAGGGTAAAAAAGTTCATACAAAGGCATCGTATAGGTTTTGCCGCAACAATAATTGTATTGTTGAGCCTTATTACTACCGCGGCTATTTCAATTTGGCAGGCAGAACAGGCCCGTGCAGAACGCGACCGTACCATTCAGATAAATGAATTCCTGCAAACAATTCTCACTGAAGCTGACCCTTATGCCGCAGGTGCTGATGCAACCGTTCGTGATGTTCTGCGAAAAGCCGGTGAACTTGTCAGTGAACGCTTTCCCAATCAACCTGAACTTGAAGCACCCCTGCGATATACGATCGGGTATACACAACTTGGGCTGATGGAACTGGATGATTCTTATCAAAACCTAAAAATTTCAGAGCAATTGTATGAACAATTGTACGGAAAAACAGACAGCCGCACACTAACGGCAAGTGCCTACCTCGCATGGATAGAATTTCGAAGGGGAAACTACGATATAGCCTTGCAGGGTTACATGGATGTTATCAGCTTATTTGATACGAAAACACCATGGGATACACGTGCAATCATACTTAACGAATATGCCGCGATTTTTTCTGAATTGGAGCGATATGATGACGCTCTGGAATTACAGAAAAAGGTATACAGCTTGTGGATGGATAACGATCCTTCAAGACAACCAGATGTCGCTATAGTCCATAATAATTTAGCGCTTTCGTATCATGGACTTGATGATTATGAAATGGCTGAAGAAAATTATCGGACAGCGCTATCGATGCTCCTGGATTTTTTTCCCGATGGCAACCATCCGGATATCTCTGCTACATTAAATAACCTCGGAGTTTTGCTCAGAGACCAGGGCAACTATGAGGAAGCCATCAATTACTACATGGAAGCACTTGAGATACGCCGGGCAACACTTGGTGAAACTCATCCGATAACTGCTTTCAGTCACATGAACCTTTCAAGAATGCTGCTCGATCTGGACCGTGTTGATGAAGCAAAGCCACACTCACAGATAGCTGTTGATGTTATGAGTGAAAACCTTAGCAGTACACACTTACATCTCTTAGTAGCACGATCAACACTGGCCCGAATCAATATTCTTGACGGTGAATACGATATAGCCGAAGCTACTCTTACAGACGTACTTTCCTTAATGGATGAAGAGTATGTTCCAAGGTGGATTATCGAAGAAACAGAAGAACGATTAAGCAATGCCCGGCAGAGAAGACAATAACAACATCCATCCTCCGCAAACTATCTATTCACAGCTACTTAATTATTTTATTCGGATTTCTTTCTATCATGCTTTCACTTTATGGCTACATAAATTGGTTGTAAATATTCCTAATTCGGGCTTAGCGGATCTACCGGATACCAGTAACCACTGAACTCTCTGTTAGGATCGAACCATGGGTCATCTGTACCATAATAGTTTCCATAACCATCTGTGTAGTTGTAGCGATAGTGTCCCTCAACACGTACCTGATAACCGGAATATGGGTCATTATATGTACTGTATCCAGTAATCGTGTCAAGAAAATGATCATTGGTGGAGTACCCTCCATAGGTTGAGTAACTGCTTTGCGTATCCCATGAACCAAAAAAATTATCGTACCACTGCCTGTTCATTTGCTCATAATTTGGGTACATAGAAGCTGCACCATCATACCAATAAAACCCTTCAGAATAATATAAATTACAATCACAATAATTCTGATGATGAGCAGGCTGATAATGATTTTGGTGGTATCGGTTTGAGTGACTACTATTCAATGCCTGCATCTGTATCCGGGCTACCTGTTGTTCATACATGCTGTTACGTTCGTATGTGCCAGAAAGTAAAATATCGAGTTTCACAGTTTCGTCGAAAAGTTCAACCGGGCTTGTAACCAGTTTTACAGTTACTACACCGGTATCACCCAGCCAGGGGTTATTCGCATGTGCAATATATGCCACACCGCGATATCTCCTGTTTTCAAAGCTTCCGGAAAAAGGAACTTCGAATGCATCCACTTTTATTCCTTGCATTCTCATCATGGTTGCTGTTTCCCGAAAAAGAGGATCCTGAGTAAGTGTCCTGCTTTGCCGTAACTGGCCAATCATGACTTCATCCAGTTCAAAACGGATGCCATTACCTACAACCTCACGCCAGGTCTCTTCAAATCCGATTCCCAATTGAGGGGAATAAAAAGCACCGTTTACAGCCCTGATGAGTTGCCCATCCGGGCCTAAAAGATCGGCATGATAACGTTCATATAAACCTGTTTGAGTATTTAACGCTATATCCTGTTCAAAAATCCAGCCTTTGGGAATCATCATGGTGCCAAGCGCCATACCCAGTGATTTATCCCATAATTGCACCGATTCAAATTCCATTTGATTCATCAAACCGTATTGCTGATCGATGTAATCAAGAGGAGGTAAAGCACACCAGATTTCGTTTTCTTCAAATGAATCAGCATGCTGGGTGTTGGCAGTAACTGCTAATATAAGCGACAGTAACAAACCCAGTCTGATTGATCCTTGTTTTTCCTCAAGGAGATACATTAATGTTTTCATTTTAATCCTCGCTTGTTTTTGGTTTTGTTCTCATTGTCTCATTGATGTATCAATACCTGCTATTCAGGTATTATGATCAATATCTTTCACATGTTTTGATGACCAAACTGATAGCCCAAATGGGTTGTATGATCCATTTATTTAAAATCTTTTCCCAAAATACCAGGCAACTCCTATTCCAATGTCGAATTGACTTACATCCTGATCTGGCAGGTTCATTTCAATCCCTTCAAAAAACATGTCGTAATCGGAGCCATAGTGATACCTCGCATGCAGGGTCGCAGCGAACCATGGCCTGAAAAAGTATCTCAGGCCACCACCACCTGCCAGTGTAATTCCCTCCATTTCAAGTTTGCCCTCAACTCTCGGCCCACCTGCGTGCTGAAAAAAAATCCTGTCCATTTCGAGGCTGCTCAAATTAATCTGAACATCAAGAAACGGCCTCATTTTACTGAGTGTAGCTCCGAAATTATATCTTAATCCTAATCCTGTTTCTACATGCATATACGTATCCCAATCGCCACTCATGTTAAAATCATGGTAAGAAAAGTGTAAAAATGCTTCCAGGCGCTGGTTAAAACCGTATCCGCCCGATAACTGAATTCCATAACCATTCGGATCATAATCACGAATACCCTCCAAAAACTGGCTCGTAGTGTTCCATTGCCCGTAGTGAAGGTTTAAACTGATATGAAATCCGCTCACATCCGATTGAATATCCTGTGCCCGAACTTCATTGATTGATGCCAAAACCACTGCTGCAACAGCACATGCTGTAAGAAAGTTGAATATTGATTTTTTCATGAGAGTGAATTGTTTTTTTGTTTAAATGCTTATTGTTACTCAAATCCAAGTATCACGCGCCCTGATGCTACCCGAAGACGGTTTAGTGTTGTTCCCCTTGCGAATGTAACCACTTCACCTCCCCTGTCGCTATATTCCGGATAGGTGATTGGAAGCCAACTGCCATCCACAGCCTGTACTTCATCAAAAGTAACTGCCAGGAATGCCCTGCCACGCCTGGTGCCGTCACCAGATGTGACATTCTGAACCCGGCCGCGCACTCTTGCACCCGCATCGATGATTTTGTAACCATCGGCATAGACAGCACCTGTTGTTATTAAATAAAAAGTATCACCAGCCCTGTGTGAATTCGTCGAAACACTTTCGCTGAATTGTGCACTTACAAATGCATTTGTTGCATTTACTTCGATGGAACGAGACGATGATCGCTGAGTGGCGACATTATCTGATATTATTTGCTCTTCAGTTACTTCATCATGACTTGCGACGGTATCCTGCGGTTGACTATGTTCTTCCACACTTGGTTCAGATTCTACAGTTATTCTGTTTTGATCTGCCTCCGTCTGATTCTGCTACTCAGGCCTCTGTCCCTGGCCACTGGTTTCTCTGGTTTGATCATCTGTTCTACGGCTTTCCGGGGATGAGGTATTTGTCTGATTGCCGCTTCCAGGGTTAACAACTATGGGAGGGGGTGCGGAATAATCTTCCTCACTATTTCCCGGACTTCTCGTGTTTGTATTCTGCACTGGATTATTAACTCTTGCCTGGCCTCCGGGAGCAACTAATTCGGCGGATCTGTCCTGTTGTGCAGGTTCCAGTAATGCCATTTCATCTGTCTGGCTTTCCACCACCCGCTCTGGTAGTGAACCATTTGACGAACCGGAAAGCATTCCGGCAAGCAGCATAATAATGAGAGCGATACCTATAGCCCCTCCAATGATTTGCCCTTCTGTGGTTTTAAAAAATTCGATCACCTTTGGGCTGTAATTCAGATAGAATTTTTTTGCAGAATCAGCATATTTTTCCAGATTGACAGGAATTGGAAGAATTGGCTTGGATTCTGATGGCGCAGGATCAGAAACAAGTTTCTGATTTGATAACAAAGTTGTTGAAACACGGCCAGAATACTGAAGCCTGGCAAGATCATCTATCGCTTCACGGCCAGTTGTATATCTGCGTGACTGGCTTTTATGCATCAACCGGGTGATAATATTCTCCAGTTTGCTGTTTCTTCCAATGAAACTTCCACCTCGGGACGGAAATGAAAATTTCCCTTTTAAAATAAATTCAATGATATCGGTATCACCCTCACCTTCAAAAGGGAGTTTACCGGTATACATTTCATAAGCTACCACTCCAACCGAGTAGATATCTGCCGCTACTGATGGTTTACTGCCAGTTAGGAGTTCAGGCGCCATATATTCCAGGGTGCCAATAACCCTGTTCATCCGGGTAATTCTTGCACTGTTCTCAAAACGTGCCACACCAAAATCCATCAGTTTTACATAACCCGAGCGATTGACCATAATGTTACCGGGTTTGATATCACGATGAAGTATTTCATTATGATGCGCTTCTTCCAACCCCTCCAAAAGCTGGATCAATATTTTCACACACTCCTTTTCTGGCAGTTGTTTATGTGTTTCCAATATCTGTTCAAGGGTTTTTCCATTCACATACTCCATAACCAGGCAGTGAAGGTTATCCTCACTGAAAAAGTTATAAAGTGTGGCGATATTTGGATGAGAAAGCCTTGCAGTGACATGTGCCTCATTCCTGAAACGTTTTAGAAGGTCAGGCTGATGCAGCATCTCCGGGTGCAGCATCTTAATGGCAACCATCCGCTCGAGATTCAGGTCTCTGGCACGATACACCACACCCATGCCACCTTCCCCAAGAAGCTCTTCAATCTGATAATTTTTAAGTTTTCGGCCTATCATAATTCAACGGTTATTGCCCTGGTAGGCAGGTTTTTCCCCTTAACCTCATTTCGGGCTTCCACTAACAGAATTGTGAAATTATCGTGCGCCCCGCGGTCCAGGACAGATGCAGAAAGTTTTTGTGATATTTGCCCAAGGTTTTCTCCGGCCAAAAAACTGGCCAGCTCCTGGGTTGAGAAATACTCATATAAGCCATCACTGCACAGAAGAAGCTTATCACCCTCTTCGAATTTTTGATCGGATACAAATATATCACACGCTCGTTTTTTTGCAGTACCCAGAGATTTCGTCAATATGTTTCCATCAGGGTGATTGCGTGCTTCAAATGGTGTGATTTCACCGGCATTAAGAAGCTGCTGTACATAGGTATGGTCTTCAGTAAGCTGGATGGCTCTGCCTTTTTTATAGAGATATGCACGGCTGTCACCGATATGCAAGAGATAAATTTTATCGCCAATAATGGCAGCAGCTGTGCAGGTAGTACCCATTCCCCTCAGTTTTTTATCGTGCGATGCAAGCTCCCATATTTCTTCGTTTGCTTTTTCTCCGGCAATCCGGAGAGCCTTCAATGGTTTTCGATGGCTATTGTAGTATAGATCGGATATGGTCTCGATAGCAATTGAGGAAGCCACTTCTCCCGAAGCGTGCCCCCCCATGCCATCGGCTACAATTGCAAGATATCCCATGTTCTGGCGTGTGCGTGCATTTGCAGGCCGTATAAACCTCACAGCATCCTCATTATGTAACCGGGAATTACCTGTATCCGTAACTGCGACTGCTTGGTAATTTTTTTCCGCAATCTCAGGATTGAACGCACCATTTGATTTTTTTCTCCAGAACATGGGTATACCTTTTTTCACTTATCTGATTAGCATCAGTTTATTACTGACCTTCTTGTTGGCCCCATCAAATCAAGGCCAAATTTAATTGGTACTGCAAAACCCATAGTACCCGTTCCCATATATGCTGCATAAATACCTATCACATTGCCATCTTTATCAAAAAGAGGGCCACCGCTATTTCCTGGGCCTGGAGTACTACCGGAAAGCTGGTAATAATCTCCCATTACACTAAAATAGTCCTGAACCATATTGTCCTGGGTATGGGCTGTTGCTGTAATCACACGGCCTATGGTACCGGTATTCACGGTTGGGCTTGGTACAGTCACAACCCTTGTAGCACGATTAAAATAATCTGCAGATGCCCGGCCTACAACTACATCAGGAGCCAATTGCGGATACCCCATAATCATAATTGGCAAACCTGGTTCTATATCTGAGGTTGCATCTTTCATCGTCACATGGACAAGTTCTCCGGGTACAGTTACTTTAATCATAGCTACATCATGAGTATTGCTAATTCTCACCACATTTGCTGGAGTCCTCAGGTCACTGTTTGGAAATGCCACATCGAGGTACATATTTTGGCCTTCCAATACTTTCCCAGACAAGGGCCTCCGGCCTAACATTTCACTGTTATAAGGCACCCAGTTTTGCGGTGGAGTAGCAACCTCTTCAGCGAGTACCCACTCTCCATTTTGAAAACGTATCATTCTACCGTTATAAGCATCTTGTGGGAATGTGTAACTGGTTTGCCAGGCTGCCACAATATGCCTGTTTGTAAGAATAAATCCTGTGTTATCCACAACAAAGCCTGTACCACCGCCACCGCCCATAGCTATAGGCGCGCCAACCTGGACATTTCTTCCAAGCCCAAGTACCGGTTCAATTTCACCCGATGCATTTTCCATATAGAGTGCGACCGTACGTGGCTGGCCAGTATTCGGGTCTTCAATTGTCATATATTCGTGATATACATCATCACCGGTAGTTGTATGGATCAGTTTGTAGCCTACCTCTATATATACGATCGCATCTGTATTGGCTCTGGCAATAGCTTGTGTGTCAAAAGCATCTGTTGTTTGAATAATTTCACGTTCGCGGTACTCAACAGGGTTCACAATCGTTGTTTCAGACTTAAACAGCTGATCTTTGAAAGTGAATCCAAGTGCTGTCAATACAATAAGTACAGCTGCGGCAGCTGCGACCATTGTTCTCGCCGAACGCTTCCTTTCGGTTGATATGGCTCGTTCAAAGGTCTGCTTTCCGATACTTTCTTTAACCGGAGCCTTTTCATTTTCCGCTTCATCACTTTCACTGCCAGTGTCGCCGGCAGCATCCAGTTCAACAGTTGGTTTGGACGCTGCGACATTCATAAGCCGTGTAGCAGCAGCGCCAGCCGGACGCGGGTCAAGATCGAAAACAAATTCCGGCCCTTTTAAACCAAGCTTTACCTTGTCGCCTGCTGAAATCTGCTTACGTCCTTCCACTTTCTCATCATTAAGATAGAGGCCGTTCAAGCTGCCAAGGTCTTCGACATAAAATTCCAGGGGTTTTTCCCCTTTTACAATTTTGGCGTGCTGCCTGCTTACCATTGAGTCTTTTTCGGGATCGAAATACACATTGTTTGATTCCTCCCGTCCAAATGTTAATTCTTTGTGTTTGCCAAATTCGAATTTCTCATGCTGATTGGCCTTGCTTCCCGAAAGATGCTTAATCACAAAATGCTTAACAGTGTTTTTGTCATTTTTCATGATTCTGTTTTTTTGGTTGTTGTTGATTGATCTTTTCATTCATTCGATAACTAATCCTACATGCAACATTAAGCCGGGAAAGAGATCAATAAACCTCATTTTTTTTTAAAGATCGTTTTCGGGCTGTCTAGATTGATTTAGTTATCAATCAAAGCATCTTGATGATTCATCAATGTGACATAAATTGGATTTTCGCAAAATCATTTTCATTTTGTTTCAAAAAAAAAGCCCGCTTTTTTCAGGAGCAGGCTTTCGTGATGGATAGTTCTTTCAAGTTCTTAATCAAACACCCAGGTAGCGCCTGAACTGTGTTCGCGGTTTGTTCCATTGGTGATTGCATTACCCTGTATAACACCGTTTATATCCATCAGGTACAAATTTGTAGTGCCTCCCAATGGTGCCTGGAATAAAATGTAATTGCCATCAGGCGACCAGGCAGGTATTTCGGCACGAATGCCATAATTCCCTCCTGCCTCGGTGAGATTCTTTATGTTACTGCCATCGATATGGACTGTATAGATTTGATATGGATTACCTGAGCCATCAATCATCCGTTGAAATACAATCCTGGTTCCATCGGGCGACCATCTCGGCAAGGTATTGTTCTCTCGTGCAGCAGGTTCTACTATTGTTCTTCTTCCTGTGCCATCAATATTCATAATTTCTATTGAAAATGCGGCGTTTCCATCAATAGTTCTTCGACCTAAATAGACCAGGCTATTCCCGTCGGGAGACCATGCAGGAAAATACTGGTTACTCAACGGGCTGGTAATCATCCGGCTATTCGAGCCGTCAGCGTCCATAATATACAGGCTGAATGTTTCATTTAATGCAGTATTTCGGGCATGATAGGCAATGCTGTTGCCATCAGGTGACCAACCTGGCCCGCCATGGTTTACATCCGGATTATTTGTCATATTTATCAAACCACTTCCGTCAGCATTCATCATCCATATCTGGCGATTTTCATTTTCCTCATCATCCTTCTTAAGAAAAATAATTTTCGACCCATCGGGTGATACTGACAGGTGAGCCGAGTGTTCAAGCAGTAGTTCACTAATACGTCTTTGATTTTCACCATTCGAATCCATCGCATAAATCCGATACCCTTCATCTTCAACAGAATATCTCAGAAATACGATTTTTCCTTTTAGTGATTCATTCATGGCAGCCGTTTTATTGTCGCTGATTGGTGATTTTTCCTCAATAAGTAACATCAATTCGGCTGTATGATGGTTAGCCATCGTTTTAGTAATGGCTGTAGTTGCGATCAGACAGAATGCAAGCATAAACAGGCTAAGCAAGTCGCGAAAAGTTTTAATTGTATTTTCCATTTCTTTGATTTCTTTTAAAAGTTTATTCCAAACCGGCAGTACTCAATGCTTATTAATGCAATGAACCTACGAGAAATAGATCATTCATTTCTGAAACTGCCGGTATAATTATTGAATGTTGGTAAAACATTTCGCGGTTTAACCGGCAGTGTGTTAAATTTCTGCTATTCATTAATTACGAGTAAAAGGCGACCATGAAGGATTGATGTGATGCAACCCATTTTCACCGTTTGTAACTCTGGAGCCCTGTATTTCGCCATCACTGTTCATAATGAAAATATTTTGTGTGTTTCCGGTAAAAGCGTGGAACACAATTTTGCTTCCATCAGGCGACCATGAAGCGCTATTTGTTGCCACATTTGGATTCCCTCCTTCTGCTGTTATATTTCTGACATTACTGCCATCGGGATTCATAAGATGTATTTGCCGCGGATTTTGAGTAAACTGCTCAAATCGTTCAAAAGCAATTTTACTACCATCAGGCGACCATCTCGGGCTTGTGGCAAGAAAACCCTCATCCTCTATGATCGTATTACGGCCTGTACCATCTGTATTAATGGTTGCAATTGAAAACAGGTTTCCTCCTGATGGATTTGGCCTTGCAGAGGAAAAAACCAGTTCATTACCATCCGGTGACCATGAGGGATTTAGATCACTGGTCTCAGGGCTATTTGTGATGTTAATTACGTTTGAACCATCAGCATCCATTATGTAGATATCCGGCAAATTACCTTCAATGCCTGAAGTTGCCGAATATGCAATTTTACTTCCATCGGGTGACCAGACCTGGCTCAAATGGTTGATATCAGGATTGTTGGTAAGATTTTGTAAGCCGGTACCATCTGAATTTTGAACCCAGATCTGCGCCTCAATCTGCGCCTGTCCACTCTGTGAATCTATTCCCCTGAAAAGCACTTTCAATCCATCCGGTGACGATGACGGCATTGCAAAACCGGGTAGAATCATCTCAGACACACGCCTCATATTGTTGCCATCAGGGTCAATTGAATACATTTGATAATCGAAAGGCACTCCGGTACTCTTCATAAAAAGAATTTTGTCTCTGAAGATTGCACTACAGTTGACCTCGAATTGAATCGTCCTCACCTCATTATCTCCAAGAGTAAAAGCCTGTGATGTTGTACCGTCTAATGTACAATGGCCGGGTATGCCGGAGAGGGTAACAATTTTGCTTCCCGTAGATACCTGATTAAATGTTACGGTTCCATTTGGCCCGATTTCTCTTGTTTCACCTCCCTGAATAGATACGGTATAACCATCCGGATCATCGTCCTCTCCGGTTGTAGTTACTTCCACTTCGATTACCCCAAATACCGGTTCCGGCTGTGGCTCGGGTTCATTGCCTGTAGAACTGTCGCTGCATGAAACGATTGCAAACAGTACGCAAATCACAAATAATCTGTTTTTAATTTTCAATATATTCGCCAACATTTTCATAGTGATTAAGGTTTATTTATTTAAATCTTCGGCCTGAATTTGAATTCCAGCCTTATCAGACTATGCAATAACTACAGCTTAAATAGCTCATGAAAATCTTTTTTTTTCAGGATTATGATAACTGGAGAATCATTGTTGCCGGCTAAACGGCGACCATGATGGATTAAGGTGGTGCTGGCCATTTGTACCATTCGTTATTGAACTCCCCTGAATTTCACCATTACTGCTCATAATCATGATATTCTGTGTGTTCCCGGTTAATGTGTGAAATGCAATTTTGCTGCCATCAGGCGACCACGTTGCAGAGAAAGTACCTAAATTCGGATTCCCTCCTTCTGCTGTAATATTTCTGAAATCACTGCCATCTGGATTCAAAAGGTGTATTTGCCTTGGATTTTGAGTGAACTGTTCAAACCGTTCAAAAGCAATCTTACTGCCATCAGGCGACCATTTCGGACTTGTGGCAAGAAATCCTTCATCTTCTATAATCGTAGTACGTCCTGTACCATCTGTATTAATAATTGCAATCGAGAACAGGTTTCCACCTGATGGATTCGGCTTGAATGAGGAAAATACCAATTCATTTCCATCCGGTGACCATGATGGATTTTGATCACTGGTATCCTGACTATTTGTAATATTTACTACATTGGATCCATCAGAATCCATTATAAAAATATCCGGACGATTACCTTCACCGGCCGCAACAGCTGAAAATGCAATTTTGCTGCCATCCGGTGACCATGCAGGGCCTGAATGAGTTTTTAACGGGTCATTAGAAAGGTTTTGCAGACCCGTACCATCAGAATTTTGCACCCAAATCTGAGGTAACATAACCTGTGAATTTGTCTCGACAAATAACACTTTCAACCCGTCGGGTGATGCTGACGGTGAGGCATTTGAGAATAATACCATTTCGGAAACGATTCGCATATTGTTTCCATCCGGATCTATTGAATAGATACGGTATAACCATCCGGATCATCGTCCTCTCCGGTTGTAGTTACTTCCACTTCGATTACCCCAAATACCGGTTCCGGCTGAGGCTCGGGCTCATTGCCTGTTGAACTGTCGCTGCATGAAACGACTGCAAACAGTACGCAAATCACAAATAATCTGTTTTTAATTTTCAATATATTCGCCAACATTTTCATAGTGATTCATTCGATATTTAATTATCTCCAGCTTACAGGCCGGTCTCAATTGATAATGCAATATTTGCCTCTGGAATAGCTCATGTTTAATGCATTCGTTTTTATCGTTTGATTTAAAAAAAAAAATCGCCTGCAGCCGTTCAAACTGCAGGCGAACTTTCTGTTAGCATCTATTTCTCTTTTGGGTGGAAAGAGAAAACCCTCTACTCTTATGATTTGTATCTTTTTTTACTGAAATAATACCAGAAAAACTGCCTCGTTAAAGCTGGTGTTGAAATCAGCCTGTAAATAGATAAGAACCAAGCCTCATCATCTTATTGATGCAGTTTAATTCGCAAAAAAAGCTCATCCAATTTTAAATAATTTTCTAAAATTACGTTGTCCTATGTAATCAATGGTTTACAGATTGCCATTGATAAATGAGCTGTTTATCCGAAAAGTTAATTTCAACCGTAATATTTAACCGTCATGTTCTGCAAGAAGAAGTGAATTTACAGGTAAGGGTTATGAATTAAGAAAATCAAATATGACATAATTACTTGTTTTTTTATATTAAATTAATAGTTTATAACAACTACGGGCTTAAATCAGGCACTAATTAATCTGCATCATGTCTTACCAACAGAGCAAACTTACGTTGCTTCTAAATTCAACAGACCTTAATTCTGATTCTGTTAACAGGGTATTACCCCTGGTATATGATGAATTAAAGCTTATCGCACATAGAGAGTTGCGAAGAGAGAGATCAGATCATACATTGAATACCACGGCTTTGGTGCACGAAGCATATATGAAGCTGATGAAACATCCACCGGAAGGCAATTGGGATGGCCGCCGCCATTTTTTTGGAATTGCTGCGCGAGCTATGCGTCAGATTCTTGTGAATTATGCAAAAATGAAAGGCAGGCAAAAACGTGGCGGAAATGCCGTTCCTCAGGATTTTGAAGAGGGCATCTATCTTTCTGATGAGAAAGCCGAAGAGCTCGTGGCACTGGATGAAGCCCTGCAACGGCTGGAGCAAATGAATGAAAGGCAAGGCAAAGTTGTGGAATGCAGATATTTTGCAGGCTACAGTATTGAAGAAACCGCCGAAATTCTGGGTATTTCCCCGGCAACAGTAAAAAGAGACTGGACTATTGCAAGAGCCTGGCTTTTCAGTCAATTGAGATCAACAGTTTCCCAAATTACGGATCATAAAGCGGGTGAAGATAGCTGATGTTAGATTAGACTGATTCATAATTTTACGGTATCATAACAATCGGTTAGTTACATTGAATACTATGCATTGTGCTGATTTATGGAATGCTGGATACGGGATACTGGATTGACAGTGGCGCGATAGGGACATGCCAACACCTCAGGAATACCTGTTACCGGTTTTACTCAGGGTGAATGATACAAGCCTATGATCCGGATTCCGAAATCCCGTAACTCGCAACTCGTATCCCGTTTCCTCACAAACATGAAAATATTATCCATGCACCCAAACTTCAAACAAAAAGTAAATTATGGTATCAAACTGGCTCAAATCAATTCAGGAAAACCTGATAAGTAACCCGACTAACCGACATGAGAACCATATCATCACCTTGTCTGAATGGATTGTGAATGAGGTTAATTTCGGGAATAAACCGGTTTTAAACTTCATTTGTACACATAACTCAAGAAGAAGCCAGTTCGCCCAAACATGGTGCCATATTGTTCAGAAATGGCTCGGCTTGGATGTCGCAAATTCTTACTCCGGTGGTACCGAAGTAACAGCCTGCAACGAACGAACTATTGAAGCCCTGAAGCGAACAGGTTTATCAGCCGAATCAAACGGTATCGATAATCCGGTCTATACAATAACCAATAGCGATCTCGATCTGAGCCTCAGGTTATGGTCAAAAGTATATGATGATCAATTAAATTCTGCAGAGAGATTTGCCGCTGTTATGACGTGTGACCATGCTGACCAGAACTGCCCGTACATTCCCGGTGCCGCTGTCAGGATACCACTTACATATACTGACCCAAAATATGCCGACGATTCGGATGAAGAAGAAAACGCTTATAATCACACCTGTGTCATTATTGCCACAGATATGATCAGACTCTTTACAATGGTACAAAAGAACCTTTCCTGATTGGTTTTACGGTAACGGATGAAAAGCTGGAGCGGAACGGAAGACCCGATAAACATGTCGGGATGCTCCTATCGATAGCTGGTGTTTTTCCAGTCCCGGCTAACTTGCCAATATAAAATATTGGTACTGAAATATATTTTCCCTTTTTTTCCTTACTTAATCTTGATTTTTTCACTCCATAAAATGCCTTATTTTGATCCGTAACGATATTAAATTTATGAGTACTATAATGAATCTGCTTGAAGAAGGCTTTGAAATGAACCTTCAGTTTGATAAACGAGGCGGGCTTCTACCTGTTATCGTTCAGGAAAGTTCATCAGGAGACGTATTAATGATGGCTTATGTTAACCGGGACGCCCTGGCATATAGCATTCAAAATAACGAAGCCGCATTCTGGAGCACAAGCCGCAACGAATTATGGGTAAAAGGCGTGACGTCCGGCAACCGAATGAAACTTGATGAAATTCTTGTGGATTGCGATCAAGACGCATTATTATTTAAAGTAACACTAACTGCCGGTGGTGTTTGTCATACTAAAAATCCACATGGCTCATATCGAAAGTCCTGTTTCTACCGCCGCATCGATTCTGAGCGGAGTAAATTGATAATTATTGATAACAATGAATAAATCTTCAAAAAACGTATTTGGCCTTACATTGTCTACATGCAGTAACAATCCTGTTACCGGATTTTACAGAAACGGGTGCTGTGATACCGGGCCTGAAGACTTTGGTAATCACACTGTATGTGCGATAATGACTCACGACTTTCTCTTATTTTCGCAATCCCGGGGGAATGATCTTATAACACCCGCGCCACAATACAATTTTCCGGGGTTAAAACCGGGCGATCGCTGGTGCGTATGTGCTTTAAGATGGAAAGAGGCGTATGAGGCAGGTTATGCAGCTCCGGTTGTTCTTGAAGCCACAAATGAAGAAGTGCTGAATTTCGTAGACATGAGCGCTTTGCTCGAAAATGCCTACAAAGAGTCTGTGAAATAACACCACGCCCCGAAGACATCCCAATGGGGGAAACACGGAAAAAGCACAGATTATTCAGTGTTTTTCCGTGTTTCAGTGGCATTAACGAATTAATTGGGTTCTATGACATAAAGTCCGCCAGGATTTTCATCCGTCACAAAATAGATGTTTCCGTCGGGGCCTTCTCTTACATCACGTATACGGCCATATTCGAAAGTAAGGAGCTCTTCTTCATGAATAACAGTATAGTCTTCAATGACCAATCTTCGTATTCTCTCGGGACGCAGACCGCCTGCCAACAAATTACCTTTCCAACGAGGAAAATTGTCGGAAGTTACAAGAGCAAGTCCGGCGGGAGCATGTGTTGGCAATAGTTCATAAACTGGTGGAACCATACCTTCTATATCCCGTGCAACGGTATGGTTATGAAAACGATGCTCATTACCATAATCCCTGCCATAACTTGCATCCGGCCAACCGTAATTTTTTCCAGCTTCAACAAAATTGAGTTCATCACCGCCACGCGGTCCGTGCTCTGTTGCCCAGATTTCATTGGTTTCCAGGTCAATTATCACACCCTGAATGTTCCTGTGTCCATATGAAAAGATCTCCGGCGCAACACCGTCCTGGCCAATAAATGGATTGTCGGATGGAACACTGCCATCGCTATACATTCTTAACAATGTACCGGCATGGTCACCTAAATCCTGTGCACGTGGTGGGTCAGCACCTCTGTCACCAATACTTACGTACATGTAACCGGCATTATCCCAAACAATTTTTGAACCATAGTGTCTTCCGGGCGAAGAGTACCGGTTCTGAACAAAGACTTCTTCCTGATCCACAAAATCTGTTCCATCAAGTCGGCCTCTTAAAACTACTACAGCAGTATCACCTTCATCATTTTCCCTGGAGAAAGTGAGATAAATCCAGCCATTTTCTTCATAATCAGGATGTGTAACGACTTCCATCATACCACCCTGATTCACTGCCTTCACTGGTGGCGTTCCATTAACCCGAATAACTTCGCCATCATCTACGATATTTAGATAGCCGGAGCGTTCTGTTACAAGAAAACGCCCATCAGGTAAAAAGGCTACAGCCCATGGACGATCCAGATCACCAGCCAGTTTCGTCACTTTTATATCCTGGTATTCAGTTCGAAACTCTTTTGTGGCAGGCTCTTCATTATAACTGCGGTCAGCCGTTTCATCTGCCGCACATCCAACTGCAACAGCCACTACCAAAAGAGTTATCGTTGCTAATCTGATTTTTGTCATTTTATACATTTAGTTGTTTTCGGTTTGCTGATAATACTAAGAAAACATTGTAACAGATGCATTTAAACAATGAAAAAAAATGTTTTACAGTATGTAGTATTGCTTTATGTTTAAATAGTAAATAAGTAATTGAAAATTATTCCACTTCGTGCCTCAATCATTTGGAATGATCTACTCTCTATAAACCCTGCTCAGATTATTATTTAATGATCCGGCCTTCAATTACTGCTTATCCTGAGTATCTTTCTCACGCTTCCAATGACGGAATATCGATATGCTGAATCCAGCCATTAATAGAAACGTGCCAAGCCAAACAACGGACACGAACGGTTTTTTTTCTGCAACAACAAGTATCCAGTCTTCTTCAAATTCCACATCAAGCCCGCGCACAGTCAATTCGATGGAATCGGATTCCGGATGTATCCGTGTAAACATGATATTCATATCCCATCTTTCGATTTCAAGCGGCGGTGAGTAGGTGTAGCTTCTTCCGTTATCTGTATAGACTGCAAACAACGGCTCTACTTCAAATGCATTTCCGCCTGGCAGATGTTCCACAACAATGAGGGCACGGATACCAATTTGTGTATTTTCAGGGAGTGCTTCTTCACGGGCAGGAACAAAGTTTCTGAAAGTAAAAGAGAAAGGGCCTGCCTCTATGGTTTCACCCATTCTGATCTCGATATTTTGAACCTCAGATGTTTCAGTCTCGCCTACAGGAACCATAGTATCCAAACGGTTTTGTCTTTCCAGTTCGCGGTTTCTTCGTTCAACATATCTGCTCCCGGCTACATACAGATAAATGTCGCTGGTAAGTCCCGTTCTAACATGTGGGTCTACTGACCACTCGATATTATCACGGGTTGATGTAGTAAGCATCGGATAAACTTCAGGAGTCATGTAAAAAGGTGCACTGCCGTCAACAGGCTCAAACCTGAGGATATAGTTTTGCTGACCGGGCCGGGGTGAATCAGTAAGTTCATATCCCTGATAGGTTACCATATATCGGTTGTTGATAAGTTTGGGACGGTCGAGCTCGAGTTCGAACATTTCAACCCGTTGGGTAACCGGAAATCCCTCTTCATCGAAAACCTCACCGGCTGCAATCCTTGCATTGTAGTTTGCGGTTCTTTGATCAAGCAAAGGTTCAGTATACACGGAAGAAGCTATTATTCCCAGTAACAATGTACCAAAACCGATGTGAGTTACAGTTCCTCCAACCAGTTTAGGATTTTTTCGGAGAAGGTTGAACATTACCGCAGCGTTGCCAATTACCGTAAACCAACCTGCAAATATGTAGATCATATAGTAGAGATTTCTGACATCTCCGATAACGATGGTAAGCACAGTTGCAACTGATGTTACGATAAGGGGCATAATGAGTTTGCCTGCCAGACTCTCCCATGTATGTTTTTGCCAGAATAGGTATTGCCCGATAACCGTTGCAAATGCCATTACGATTGCAATCGGCATACTCCAGTCATTGTAGAACTGAATATCAGGAGGTGTTGGATTTGCTACAAACAGCCTGCCAATAATGGGTGAACTGGTACCAATAATGATCACAAACCCGAGTATGAAGAGCAGCATGGAGCCGGTAAAGGTCATAAACTCCTTGCTTAGAAATTTTGACTCTTTTTCAGGACTTGGAAGTTCACGATATCTGTAAAGGTAAAAACCAATACCCATGATTGCCAT
>PWLN01000152.1 GCA_003559375.1 Balneolaceae bacterium
AGCTGGTACCGGTATCCGACAGAAGCCGCAGCCAGATGGAAATTGCTGCGACAATTCTGGAAGAACTGCAGTGGGTGCCGGGTGCAAATATTCGTGAAGTGCGTGAGGATCCTTTAAGCCCTGATGGTGAAACAGGTTTAATTGTGCAGATTTTTGGGTTTGATCAGGATATCAAACGCACACTTGCCGAGCAGGTGATGTTCGACCTACTCGATATCGACGGGATTGTGAATGTGTTCAGTTCGGCTGATCAGGGCAGGCCTGAACTTCGTGTAGAAATGGACAGAGAACGTATCGCCCGTGCAGGAATGACAACAGCACAAGTTGCCTCAGCATTGAGTAACTCGGTTCAGGGCTCTGTAGCCACATCATTTGTAGACCAGGGAATTGAATTCCAGGTATTGGTTGAGGTGGATCCGATTGACCGGGCTCAGTCAACAGCTCTTCAGGATTTGCAGATTCGCACTCCGGCTGGAGAATGGATGCCTTTGAGAAACCTGGCAAATATTGAACGATTTACCGGGCCTTCGAACATACTGCGGGTAAATCAGGAAAGGATGGTTGAGGTAGAAGCCGATTTGGGTGAGCTGGATCTTCGACGAGCAACCGATCTTGCAAGTGAAAAGCTTGCTGCCATGCAATTTCCCGAAGGTTACCGTTATGAACTTGGCGGCTCAGCCGAAGAGCAACGGGAATCCTTCCGGTTTCTGCTCATTGCGTTCCTGATTGCAGGTATCCTCACCTACATGGTTATGGCATCTCAGTTTGAGAGCCTGATTGAACCGTTCATTATCATTCTTACTATTCCGCTGGCATTAACGGGGGTAATACTGATACTCTGGTTCACATCTACTCCGGTTAGCGTTACGGCAATGGTTGGCCTGGTGCTTTTAACAGGTATTGTGGTGAATAATGGTATTGTGATGATCGATTATATCAAAATATTGCAATCCCGCGGACAAGAACGGCATACAGCTATTGTAAACGGTGCCGGGAGAAGGCTAAGGCCGATTTTAATGACTGCATTTACTACAATTCTGGCCATGGTTCCGCTTGCACTACAGTTAGGTGCTGGAGCTGAAACATGGAGCCCGATGGCGCGTGCAGTTATCGGAGGTTTATTAATGAGTACTCTGTTGATGTTGTTTGCTGTACCATGCATGTATTATCTGATCAACAGTTTTGTAGAAAAACTCGGCTTCGATGCCGTGCATAAAGAAGATCCCTTAAAGGCGGAAGCATAAGGTTCAAGGTTACAGGTTTGAGGTTCAAAGTTTAAGGTGAAAAATTTTGGTTACATGAATAAAATTAGATCTTTTGAAGATCTTGAGGTTTGGCAGGAAGCACGTGAGTTATCAAAAATTATTTTCCAACTCACCTTGGAACTGCCTTTTTCTAATGATTTTAAATTTAAGAATCAGATCAAATCGTCATCAGGTTCCATAATGGATAACATTGCTGAAGGATTTGAAAGAGGAGGCAACAACGAGTTCAAACTGTTTCTAAGTATTGCCAAAGGGTCTTGTGGTGAAACCCGCTCTCAAATATACAGGGCATTTGATTATGAATATATTTCACAAGTTGAAATGGATGAGTTACTCAAAAGATGTATCACTCTGAGTAAAAAAAATCTCAAGTTTTATTACATACTTGAATAGTAGCGAATACCGGGGCTCAAAATTCAGACAACCTTAAACCTCAAACCTCAAACCTATCCCAATGAAAAAAATTTCAATCACCGAAAAAATCCTGAAGCGACCGGTTACGGCTTTCATGATGTCTCTGATGGTAATCGGGTTCGGGCTTTTTTCTCTGAGCAACCTTAAGGTTACACTCTATCCATCTTTCAATATTCCGGTGATGGGAATCTCGGTGAATTATGCCAACGTAGCCCCGGAAGATATGCTCCGTTTGGTGGTGGAACCGATTGAATCGGTGATTATGGGTGTGGAAGGTGTGGAATCCCTTGATTCGAATGTGAGAACCGGGGGTGCATTTTTGATTTTGAGACTGAAACCGGGTACAAACATCATGGTTGCCGAACAGAAAGTGCGGGAGGCAGTCGAAAGAATACGTCCGCAATTGCCGGCTGAGGCAAATGAACCTTTTATTTTTCAGTTTGATCCCGACCGTGCGCCGGTAATGCGGGTTAGCGTGGAATCGGATGTACTGGGCCTTGATGAACTTCGGCAACTTTCTATCGAATTCATTGAACCGAGATTTGAAAGAATTCCCGGTGTTGCCTCGGCAGAAACGCAGGGTGGGCTTACCCGTAATATTTATGTGGATCTGCTGCCGGAAGCTTTAGCCAGGCATAACTTGTTGCCGAACCAGGTAGTGAATGCTATCCGTAATAATAATGTACAGCAACCTGTTGGCAGCCTGGTTGCAGACCGTACAAGTTACAGCATCCGTGCACAATCGATGTACACAGATGTTGATCAGATCGCTCAAACCGTCATAACTGTAGACAATAATAACCCGGTGAGGGTACGCGATGTGGCAATCGTGCGCGATGATTATGAGGAAATCACCAGTCTCGTTGAAATTAACGGGAGAAATAGTGTTACAATTGATATCCAAAAACAATCTGATGCCAATACGCTCGATGTAACACACCAGATTATTCAGACAATGGAAGATTTTAGACCAAATCTACCATCCAGCATTGTAATGCAGGTTCTGAGTAATGAAGGCCAGTTTATTGAAGATTCTGTTTCTAACCTGGCACAATCCGCACTCATAGCCCTTGTGGTTGTAGTTTTGATTTTACTGTTATTTATGGGAGGCTGGCGAATTGCATTTATCGTGGCAATGAGCATACCTGTATCACTAACCGCCACTTTTGCAGCGATGTATGCACTGGATATTACACTGAATATTATGTCTATCACAGGGCTTGCTCTTGCCATTGGGCTGCTGGTTGATAATTCTATTGTGGTTTCTGAAAGTATAGCGAATCAGTTCGAGAAAGGAACGAAGTCACGATTTAGAGCGGCACTCGATGGCACGAATGAAGTGGGTGGTGCATTGCTTGGTTCTACGATGACAACCATTGGTGTATTTATTCCGATGCTCACTTTAACCGGATTTGCCGGAGTTGTTGCACGCGACCTGGCACTTACAATTTCAATTTCGATTGCATTCTCTTTTTTAGCTTCCATCGTTCTAATTCCTGTTCTGGCATCACTGATGTTAAAGAGTGAGCAGTTTCAAAGTAAAAACTATACACTGTCCTGGATCAAATCACTGGAAAATAATTACATTGGCATTCTCGAATGGATTCTTGCAAGAAAATATGTTGTTGCTATCGGTGTGATAGGCATCATTTATGGTGCATTTCATATGTTTGGCACGCTGCCAAAAGAATTTTTCCCGGAAACGGATGAAGGCCAGTTCGACCTGCGTGTGGAGCTGCCTGCCGGTACAAACCTGGCAACTACGGCTACACTTTTACGTGAATATACACAGCACATTCTGGAAGACTCTGATGTACAAACTGTAATCACCAATATTGGACGGCGCGGGCGAAGCACATTAACAAATGGTGGCACTATAAGTGTAACATTGGTAGACGGGCGTTATAGGGAAACTGTAACAGCAGATGTGGCTGCACGACTTCAGGAGCGTCTTCAGGAGCCAGATATTAATATTGAAATAGCCAATCTCGGCGGAAGCGGTGCTATCCCAATGGGAAGAGGCTGGGCTGGCCGTGGTGTTCGTGTCAGTTTGATTGGTGGCGACATGGAAGTATTACAAACTCTTTCACTGCAAATTGAGGAGGTAGTACTTAGAGACCCTTCAGTATTGTCAGTCAGTAATCCGCGATCAAGGCCGGCGCCAGAGCTTGCATTTGAACTGGACCGAAACAGAATCAGCAGAGCCGGAATATCTTCTACCAGTATTGCATCGGAGCTTGGTACTCAGGCCCGTGGCACCCGGGCCGGTTTTTTCCGGGAAGAAGGCCGGGAAATTCCGATTCAGGTTCGAAATGTGAGGGAACAGTTTCAGAACAGGGACGACCTCTTTGCAATGGAATTGGCACAGGTTGATGACCAGCGAATCCCTGTTTTTGGCCTCGGTGATTTTAACCTGGTTGAAAGCAGAAACAATATTACCCGTCGCGATCGAGAAACGTTACTTGATGTAAGCGTTATGGTGCGGGGTGATATTGAAGCATACCAGACAAGGCTTGAGGAGATCCTTGAGAATGAAATATTCTTTCCGGATGGATATCGCTATGAGTTTGGCGGATCAGTTTTTGCGCAACAGGAAAGTGGCGCTGAAGTACTTATGGCCATTCTTCTGGCACTTTTGCTCACATATATGGTAATGGCATCGCTTTTTGAAAATCTGCGTGATCCCCTTATTGTGATGTTCTCAGTGCCGCTGGCATTCTTTGGATCATTAGTGTTTCTATGGATGACATCAACTGCACTCAGCATTCCCGCATATATCGGTATTGTGATTCTGATCGGTATTGTTGTGAATAATGGTATCGTACTTGTCGATTTCATTCATCAAAATACACGTGGGAAGGAAGACAGGCATGATTATCTGATTCTCTTCTTGCAGGCATGTAAGCGCAGAATGCGTCCGATTTTACTTACGGCTATGACCACCATTTGTTCTATGATACCCCTTGCACTGGAATTGGGTGCTGGCAGTGAAACCTGGAGTCCGCTTGCGCGTTCTGTGATTGGCGGGTTGGCATTTGCCACCATACTTACACTATTTGTAGTGCCTACAGTTGCTATCGGAATATCCAAAAAGCGTAGAAAAGTGATTAAAAAGGCACTTAGTGCTGTATAATGATTCATATTCCCGGTTATCAAAATGTCTTTATGGATTCTGCATCCAGGTATACCTGGAATGAGTTGAATGAGAGGGTTTTCATTGGCAATGTACTGGAAAGCCTGAAAAAGCAAATGGCAGGTGATTTCGGGAAATATGAATTTTATATTTACAGTAATCACTCAGGCCATCAGGTTCCCGCATCAGCGAATTTGCAGCCTAAAAACAAAGTGCTGATATTTATCTCAGATGAAACATCCTAGTATCCATCCAATCTGAAAGATTCTTATCTGGCTGTATTCAAATCCTACCTGCCATATGAGAATGAAAAAGACCCAATTTTTCCCTTTTGTCTCGGATATGTTAATGATGTGCCTTTACTTGACAATAAACCGGTTAATGATCGTCAATTTGATCTGTTTTACTCCGGGAATCTGAACGAAAATCGCTTTACGTTATATAAAGAATTAAACCCGGTTTTCAGATGGATGCCAGAAGCAGCCGGCAGGATGTTAATTAAGTTTATCGGTAAATTGCGGCTGCTATATCTATTGGAAGGTACTTTTATGCTAAAGGATACACCCGGAGAAAACTATATCCGGTTTACTCATGGTTTCAAAGAAGGCTTAAGCGCCTATCAATACGGGGAGCTTTTGGCGAACAGCAAAATCACACTATGCCCAAAAGGGTTTCAAAGTCCGGAAACATTCAGGCATATTGAGGCGTTACGGGCCGGGTCAGTCGTTGTTACGGAATCTCTGCCTGGCACCCGTTACTATAAAAACGCACCATTTATTTTGATTAATAACTGGAAAGAAGGCCTGCAAAAAGTAAGGCAATTACTGGACGATCAGAAAACACTTGATGAATTGCAGCAACAAAGCATTAAGTGGTATACAGATGTTTGCTCGGAAAATGCTGTTGCAAAATATATTCAGGATCAATTGAAGACGGTGTCATGAAACTAAGCCTGATTATTCAAATTTTTGCACTCCAGGCTGTTAGAAGCTATTCAAATGAACAGTACATTAAACTCAAAAAAACGTACTTGTTTTTCTGAAGATTCGCATTATTTTACGGTAAGTTAATCCTTACCCCTAACAGCTATTCAAGATGGACAGCGAAACCTTAACCTGGATTTTTTTGGCCGGTGGTATCATCCTGATGATCCTGGAAACACTGTTGCCCGGTGGCGTAGCACTATTTCTTGGAATCAGTGGTGTTGGAGTGGGTGTTCTCAGGTGGCTGGGTTTTTTAACCGATCCTTTCTGGTCTGTATTTTGGTGGCTGATAACATCACTCGGGCTTACTATTGTAATACGCCCGTTCATAAAGAGATACCTGAAAGGAGATCGTTCGTTCAAATTTGCCGATGAAGATTATGAAGCTATCGACAAAATTGTGGATGTAGTGGAAAAAGTAACCGATTTTGATAACAGTGGCCGCATCCGGTTTCAGGGGATTTCCTGGCAGGCACGCACTATGGAGGGTGAAATCAAACCCGGACAAAAGGCACGAATCAGTTACCGTGATAATACCACCTGGATTGTGGAAGCGGTAGATCCGGAGTTAATGGTGGAAGGAAACAAAGTGCGAGGATGAAATATCCAGAATTGAAAATTGAATAACGAGTGCTGCAGCAGAGATTTATGGGTTAAGTTTCTATATGACTGACATTTGTATATTAATTCTCCGTAAATAAGTGAACATTTTTAAAAATCTTTTGACTCAATACTTTATACTCTATACTCATCACATCATAACCATATTTAAACTAACCTATAACTAAAAACATATGTGGACAGTACTACTCATTTTTGTTGTCCTGATGTATTTCATACTTACCAGGCTTTTCATCATTGTTGAGATGAGAGAGGAGGTAATTCAGGAACGTCTCGGGAAATTCAAAAAGACTCTAAAACCGGGTTTTCATTTTATGATTCCCTTCGTGGATCGGGCAGCTTATCACCAGGAAATGCGCGAGCAGGTGATTGATGTGCCAAGCCAAACCTGTATCACCAAAGATAATATTGAAGTGGCAGTTGACGGGCTTGTCTATCTAAAGGTGATGGATTCTTACAAAGCCAGTTATGGAATATCCAATTATAAGGCTGCATCAGTGAATCTTGCACAAACTACAATGAGAAGTGAAGTGGGTAAGTTGACTCTGGATGATACATTTTCAGAAAGAGAACATATGAATGAAAATATTGTACGTGAAATCGACAAAGCTGCTGATCCATGGGGAGTAAAAGTACTCAGATACGAAATCCGGAATATCAGTCCGTCACGATTAATTGTGGATACCATGGAGAAGCAGATGGAAGCCGAGCGTGAAAAAAGGGCAGAGATCACCCGGTCGGAAGGGCAACGGCAGGCGCGTATCAATGAATCGCAGGGTGAAAGGCAAAGCCAGGTTTTGGTATCTGAAGCAGAAAGACAGCGACGAATCAATGAGTCGCAGGGCCGTGCGAAAGAAATTGAACTGATTGCAGAGGCAACGGCAAAGGGTGTGCGCCGTGTAGCAGAAGCAATATCGAAACCAGGAGGTGAATTGGCTGTAAAGTCAAGGCTCGTGGAACAATATATCGATGAGTTTGGACGAATCATCAAAGAATCAAATGTATCAGTTCTGCCGGTTGAAACAGCCAACCTGAAGACATTCTTCGAGGGTGTTGGCAAAATCAGCAGCCATACGGCATCAACAGGAAACACATCAGGCAGGGGTGGAAAATAATGGAATTGATTAGTCAAATATTACTTGGTGTCATAGCGATATATCTCACTTTTAAATTTTTACAGGCAATCCGTCTTGTGCCAAACCAGTTTGCGCATATCGTGGAACGCCTTGGGAATTACCATACCACACTCGGCCCTGGCTTTCATGCACTCATTCCGTTTTTGGATAAAGTTGTTTACAAACAGGATTTGAGAGAAGAAACCATTGAAGTAGAACCGCAGGAGTGTTTCACCAAAGATAATGTGAAGGTAGAGGTTGACGGTGTAATTTACATTAGTGTGATGGACCCTGTTAATGCCAGTTATGGGGTTACGAATTACCGATACGCTGCCGTTCAGCTCGCACAAACTACTACAAGATCGGTTATTGGCCTCATGGACCTCGATGAAACCTTCGAAGAGCGTGCCAAAATGAGTATGGAAGTTGTGCGAGTGCTGAGCGAAATGGAACAGCCCTGGGGAATTAAGGTTCACCGTTATGAGATCAAAAATATTGTTACACCCCGTACTGTTCAAAACGCGATGGAGAGGCAAATGACTGCTGAAAGGGAGCGAAGGGCAATCATTGCACGGTCGGAAGGTGTAATGGGTTCAAACGTGAATGATGCCCAGGGACGGCGCGCTGAAATTATTAATATCTCTGAAGCTGAAATGCAGAGACGGATCAACGAAGCCGAAGGACGCGCCAAGGAAATTGAGGCAATCGCCGAAGCTACTGCCAAATCCATTGAAGAGGTGGCAGATGCCCTTATGAAGCCCGGAGGTATGGAGGCAATGCACCTGCAATTGAAGGAAAAATATATCGGTGGACTCAAAGGACTCGCAAGGAAAGAAAATCAGGTCATTTTGCCGAAAGATATTTCCAGCTATGATGCATTGATGGAAGGATTATCGCTGAATGAATTAACCAGCGACAAAAAAAAATGACCCACTTGCGCTGACAATTTTGATAAAGATTACAACACTACGAAGTTTTTACGTAGTAGTGCTGAGGAGTTACCCCGAAATTTTTAATTCGGGTCAAATAAGATATTTAAAATCAATTAATTATAATTTTTAACAAGTGGAAATGGCTTTTGGTATTGTTTACCCGGCCTTGAATCGGTTGGCGGGAACAGGGTATTTTCAGACACGCTTTGGCA
>PWLN01000411.1 GCA_003559375.1 Balneolaceae bacterium
CTCTCCCTGTCATTCCGGTATACAGTACTGTATGGTGTCGGTTTGTTACAATGTACACATGGTAAATATGTCTCTTTCTTTTCATAGTGGTATGAACCCGAAAATTCAATTTCCTTACAATTTTTTTGTGACAATAATCCAAACTATGGAATGGGTATCCTTAATTTTAAAAAAGTGCTTTACCAAGGAGAGCCCTGTTATTAACCCGCACCTTAGCAGGGTGATCCCTCCACTCACTCACTCCGTTCGGTCGGTCGGGATGACAGGGGCGCCTTATGACACCAGGCGGCGCGGACTGATCCCGGTATGCCGAATACTGTATGCGCCGCCTCTTTATAAAAACCCGCCCTGTCATCCCGAGCGAAGCCCTTGCGGTGCTTTTCCGCAAGGGCGTAGTCGCCCCGAAGGGATGGCTATGCCAAGGGATCTCCCAGTTCTTAGGACTTCCTAAGAATAGGATCACCCGGTTCTCAATCCGCGCCTTTGCAGGGAAATCCCATATCGGTAAATCATAATTTGGCAAGTGTTTTACCACACACAAGTAGGCAGATATTCTTCAAAGCCTTTACTCTTCAATTTTTTTACAACTATATTTTAAATACTTTTCTATGATAAGATTATCTAAAACGACTAACATATTTAATTGAAATGATTACAATCAAACGTTATCTGATGCTATTACTACCACTTTTTATATTAATTTCCTGTGCAGGTTCTGCAGGGCCTGCTGATCCGGACACGGAAGAATGGGTGGAACTTTTTAACGGTGAAAACCTTGATGGCTGGGATTTAAAAATCAGCGGTTTTGAACTGAATGATAATTTCAATAATACCTTTCGTGTTGAAGACGGGCTGTTAAAAGTGCGATACGATGAATATGAGCAGTTTAACGGTGAATTTGGCCATATTTTTTATAATCAACCCTTTTCTCATTATCGCTTGCAGGTAGAGTACAGATTTGTGGGTGAACAGGCACCAAACGGCCCCGGATGGGCTTTCCGCAATAATGGTATCATGTTCCATTCACAATCAGCTGAGAGCATGGAAGTGGATCAGGACTTTCCGGACTCAATAGAATTCCAGCTCCTTGGCGGTGATGGAGAAAATGAGCGTTCAAACGGTAACATCTGTACCCCGGGCACTCATGTGGTTGTTGGTGGAGAGCTCATCACCCAGCACTGTATCAGTGCAAACGGCCCTACACATCATGGCGACCAGTGGGTTACTGCCGAGCTTGTAGCTTTCGGAAATTCATTGATACGGCATAAACTGAACGACGAAGTGGTAATTGAATACACCAATCCTCATTTAAGTGAAACCGGCACACCGCTCACCGGCGGGTACTTCGCCCTTCAGGCCGAGAGCCACCCGACAGATTTCAGGTCTATCAGAATTTTAAATCTTGAAGGCTGTATGGATGAAAATGCGCGTAATTATAAATCCTATTTTGTAAAAGACAATCCCGATGCGTGTGTTTATAATTGATTGAGGAAACAAACAACACGCTTGGGAAGAACCCCCTCGATTGGTTTTGGTCCTTAAGGATATCATCGCTCGGGGGTGGATGGTGAAGAACGATTTTCCCCCGGGTTCCATGCGGTGAATCACTTCGTGATTTCCGGCATTCACCCGGGGCTATATGATCGATCACCCCGATGGGGTTTTGTTTGAGGATATAAAGATCTTCCCATCGGGATGGCTATGCCGCAGTTTACACGATTTGCGATTACTCGATTTGTGATTTTTGGGGTGAAGCAGAGATCAGTCGCACAGCCATTTCTGTGTCAAGATCTAAAATCGAGTAATCTGCAATCAAAAATCTCCCCCGCCACTCTTGCAGGTTTTATAGTATTAAACCCAAATTACGCATAAGACCAAAAAGACTTCCGAAGTCTTTCAAATTTTTTTTAAATCTTCAATGTGTTAACCGATGAAGGTTCCTTTCGATGCTCCGTAAGACTTCGGAAGTCGAATGCGTAATCCGGGTTAAACCGTGACGCCCATTAATTCATCCAGCCGCTTCCTGCTCTGATCTACAGTTTTTTTGATGGATTCAAGATTTTCTCCCGGGTATGGTATTTGTGATGCGATTTCAAGACAATAATCCATTCCTTCTTCAAGGTTTTTATGCATTTTTCTGAGTCTTCGCATTTCCGGGGCTTCATCATCCATAACCGCCATGAGCTCTATCATATAATCAACATACATCTCCAGTTCTTTGGCAAACATATGCGGACGTTCTGCCGGTACAAGTGATTCTATTCGTCCATAGATGTGGTCAACCATCTCTTCAAGAGAATATAGCCTGTTGAACCAGGCAATATTTGGGCCCGGACAAATTGCCTGCCGCCCATAGGAAGGTTTCATCACACCAAGGCGGATAAGAGACCCTGTTCCAAGGTTTGTACAGAGGCAGGTTTTTTCCATGACTCTTTTCTTTTCAGTCTCTTTTTGCTCTGAAGAAGAGCTACTTTCATTGATCTGATTAATTTTCAGGATCTGGTATTCGGCAGAGGCTGTACAGATAGGATCTTCAGTAAACTCAATGTTCGATACCAGGTAGCCTTTCGGACATTTTGACCCTGGCTTACCTTTGCTGATCAATTCATTTGTGTGCACTTCGGACCCTGTTCCCCGAATGTTGTTAAACGGAACTCCAAGCGGAGAAACGCCGCTCAGGTACACATCATCCGTTCCTGCGTCGGCAAGTACAGCCGACGTAACATCATCAACACAGGTTGCTTCCGGAACCAGTAGAAACGGAGTGCCCCAGCCTGTGGCATCCATATCAAAATCATTCAGAAGCCGTCTCATTTCTCCTTTATTTCCAATACCTCCCTGCACTGTAATTCGTGGCGCACTGTTTGTTTCTTCATTATCGGGATAGTCCCAGCCTTGTGATTCATAAAAGCTTTGAATCATCGGCCTGAATGTTTCGGCAAGCTGATCTTTTTTCTCCCGAAATTCTTTTAGCAGAACCGGCAGAAGTAACCCTTCAGATGCAAATGCGTGCCCTCCGCAGTTCAATCCAGACTCGATTCTGAACTCACTGATTTCAAGGCCTTTCTTGGCCAGAAATTTGCCCTGAATCAACGCTGACCGAAAATCACTCACTTTCAGGATAATGTTCTTTTTCAGCTGCCCGGCCTGATCTCTGTAAAAATCCCTGAATTCGGCAAGGTAACTGTAAAGCCTTGGGTTAAATCCGGCAGATAAAACCACACTTGATGAGAGCGTACTTAGTGCAAATCCCCGAAGTGCGGCACTTGCATCGCTATACTCTGCACTTAATGGCTCTCCGTTTTTGTCATTTTTCAATGCATCAACTTTTGCCATGATATTCACATCAATGGCCCCTGGCGTCATGCGTTCTGTAAGAGTTTTAATAAATTTTTGACGATTCTCTTTATCTGTAAGTGTTGAGATAAAGTTGTAACTATTTTTAAGAGAGTTGCTATCCGGCAGAAGTTGAAAATACCGGTCTTTTTCAGTGCCCTCGAATAAAGGTAAATTTTTTAATTCTTCAAATTTGGTTGAGACAATCTCTGCAACCGTGTCGAGATAAGCCCTTATTCTTTGAGCCCTGCCATCCTGCGCAGAACGGGGTATGTTTGTATAGGGCAAGTCATATTCATTACAATAATGTTTTCTGATTTTTTCGCAAAGCAAATCATCTACAATGGATATAACTGAGTGAATGCCAAGATGTGCTACACGGATAGGGCTGTCGATAGAGTGTCCGGTCCCCATCACCGGGATATGAAAGAGATGTTGGTTTTGAATCATCAGGATACCTGCAATTAGTAATTATGGACAGTACAAAAATAGATATTAAGACAGAAAATACCTAATTATTTACAAATGTTTAACTTAACAGTGTTAACCTTGGGGGGGGGAGGTTTCAGGTTCAAGGTTCAAGGTTCATGGTTCATGGTTCAAGGTTCATGGTTCAAGGTTCAAGGTACCAGACCGCACATCGTTTATCGCACATCTCCTCGCCCCAACGCGCTGCAACGCTGTCAGATCCAGTAGGTGCTGACAGGTTTTTGCTGTGTTGTTCATCATTTTTATTCTAATTGATAGACATATAGCTTGTTTTGTTCATCGTTCACCAGATAGATGAGTTCACGTTCCAGGTCGATGGCAATCCCTTCAAATTTTGTGTCAGGCAGGTCAAAGTATTGAAATGGAACGAGATCCATATTCAAAACTATCATTTTGGCCGATTCATCACTTACTATCCAAAAATGGCGGTTGATATGATCAAAAAAAAGGCCTGATAGATCAGATATATAATAAGGATCATCCAGATTCAGGTATTCATATCGCACCACTTCAAAGCCGCGATCCAGCTCGACAAATGCCCTGGGATTTTTTTCATTAAGTATATAGAGATGTTCATTCTGCGGGTTAATCGCGATGCCTTCAAGTCCGTCATTTTCGAACGTTACTTCAACCGGTACATCTACAATCTGGAGTACATTACCCAGGGTATCGAGCTGCACAGCCTGCCTCAGTCTTTCCTCTACAATCCACAATGTATGATCATTCGGATTCATGGTGATTCCCTCCATATCATTTCCCAAATATGGAAGCCTGTCCAGTATAAACCCTTCAAAGCTAATTTTGTAAATATGGCCTCCTTCAACATCACTTACTGTCCATAAAAAATCTCCTGAAGCATCCATTGTGAGGCCGGATGGGTCTTCGATGTTCAGGTTATGAATTGAGATCAGGCTTATTTCCCATTTTCTTTCCGGCAGATCACTCTCCGTACCACATCCCAGTATTGCCAGTAAATGAAACAATAAAAATAATCGCATGGCAGTTAACTGGCTGCGTAAATTAATTTTCCTTATGGTTCAACAGGCTGGTAACTACTTCTCCCGAAATCTCTTCTTTTTCTAAAAGAAGTTTCGCGATTCTATCAAGTACATTCCTGTGTTTGGTTAATGAGGTCATTGCACGAGCGTAGGCCTCACGAGAAATTTTCTGAACCTCCTCATCAATTTCCCGGGCAGTCTCATCACTGAATTCCTTTTGTTTGGTCATATCCCGACCAAGAAAAACCTCTTCCTGATTCGTACCGAATGACATGTGGCCAAACTTTTCACTCATCCCCCAATCCATAACCATTTTCCGCGCCATTTTTGATACCTGCTGGAGGTCATTTTGTGCACCGCTGGTAGAGGTGTCAAATATCAATTCTTCCGCAGCGCGTCCGCCCATGATCACTGCGAGCCGGTCGAGAAGGTATTCCTTATTGTACAGGTATTTCTCTTTTTGCGGCAGTTGCTGTGTTACACCCATTGCCCTGCCCCTTGGTATAATGGTAACCTTATGCACAGGATCGGCATTGGGAAGCACTGTGGCAACAAGGGCATGGCCTGCCTCATGGTATGCAATCAGTTTTTTTTCATCATGATCAATATTCATCCCTTCCCGCTCCAGGCCCATAATCACTTTATCACGGGCTTTTTCAATGTCGTTCATGGATATGGATTTTCGTTTCACACGACCGGCAAGCAGGGATGCTTCATTAAGAAGGTTTTCAATATCAGCTCCGCTGAAGCCCGGGGTAGCTCTGGCAATTTTGTCAAAATCGACATCTTCGTCTAAAGGTTTGTTCCTGGCGTGTATTTTCAAAATGGCAACTCTTGTATCCTGAGAAGGCAGGTCTATTGTGATTTGCCGATCGAATCGTCCGGGCCGAAGCAATGCTTTATCGAGGATATCCGGGCGGTTTGTTGCAGCCATCACCACAACATTTTCTGTTGGCTCAAAGCCGTCGAGTTCGGATAAAAGCTGGTTCAGAGTTTGTTCACGTTCATCGTGCCCGCCTCCGAGTCCGGCACCACGCGACCGGCCGATTGAGTCAATTTCGTCCACAAAAATAATACTGGGCGACATTTCTTTTGCTTTCTTGAACATCTCACGAACACGCTTTGCCCCTACTCCAACAAACATCTCCATAAAGTCGGATCCGGTGATTGTAAAGAACGGCAAACCTGCCTCACCGGCCACAGCCCTTGCAAAAAGAGTTTTACCGGTTCCGGGCGGACCAACCAGCAAGATGCCTTTCGGTAATTTGGCACCAAGTTCCTGGAAATGGGATGGATCTTTTAAAAATTCAATGATCTCTTTCAGTTCTGTTTTAGCGCCTTCATGCCCTGCCACATCAGCAAACTTGGTTTTGTTATTTTCAGGCCTTTGAAGCCTTGCCTGACTTTGTCCGATATTCATCATTCCTCTGCCCTGTGCCTGCAACCGGCGGTAGAAAATAAACCCGATGATAAGAAAAAGAAGCAGCGGAAAAGAGAAAATGATAATATACCACCAGTAATTCTGAGATTCGGGTTCTGCCGATAATCTTACTCCAGACTCTTCAAGTATCGCAAGAAGCTGGTCGTCTCCGAATGAAGGCATGAACGTACTGAAATCATTGTAAAAGGTTGTATCTTGCCTGGAGATCCTGAGCTGTCTGGGCTGAATTAGTTCCCCGGTAATCCGCTCTCCCTGAACATGCACCTGTCTGATATTATTCTCTTTTAATTCCTCACGAAAATGGCTGTAATCAATTTCAGGAGAGCCTCCAAAAAAACCATTGCCATCATTCAGGCTGAAGATGTACCATAATACCAAAAAAGTAAAAATCATTAGCCAGATAAACATATTTCTGCCCGCCGGTGGAGGTGTTTGTCCGGCCGGAAGCCGTTTTTTTGGCATCTCCTTTTTGGGATCTTTTCTTTCAGTATTCTGATTCGATTCCGTATTGTTTTCCACTTCCTGTAACCTTTAACTCAATCAACGATCAGTTTAAATGTAAAAGGACAATATATTAAAAAACTTCATCGGATTAACAGATTTAAAGTACAGGGTTGGCGCTTTGTGCATAGCACATGGCGCATGGCAAACAATTTAACCTCAATGTTAATCTGAGAACACTGTGAGAAAAAACAGGTGAAGGGCCGGAAGAACCGGCAGAATGGAGGCTGCCATAACCCAAATGTACAGGTTGCCAGGAGCAAGTGATGGCGGCCAATAGCCACTGATCATCGCGAGTGTGGCTATTACAAATAGTATTGAAATGGTGAAGATAATCCTCGCATATCGTCCGGAATCGTGGAAATATGCTTCCATAAAAACGATTGACATTATCCCGAGAAGAATCAGATGAAGGTAAAGCACGCTCAATCCGTGCTCACCCGGCCAGATGCCGGTTGGAAGTATGGCAGCAACCTGGAAGATTATTTTAACCGAGATCAGAAATAGCACGGTTTTCCAGATGAATCCGGATAAAACGGCTGATCTCAAGAAATGAAACAGGTGAATGATTAGAGATACAACGATCAGCAGGGTTCCGGCTTTTGCTGTATAGAGCATCATAGGTGAAACCAGGGATTGTATGAGGCTGAAGGGAAAAATCATGAGTGAGCCGAAGAGAATCGGCATCCACAGCCAGCCGGATTTAACTAAAAGAGTCTCCGTATCAACAATGCTCCAAATAATGCCCAAAAGCCCAAGAACAGCCCAGCCTTCCGTAAATACGGCAAGGAAAAAATGAGTCATAGCAGAAGCAATCAGCGGACTGTCGATACCTGTGAATTGAAAAACCGAAACACCCCATGCTCCGAGAGAACTGATCAGAAGGGCAAGCAGGGATGCGTCGAATAGTAAGTTGGAAGTGGATTTCCCCCCGGTTGTCCGTTCCCGGAAATAGAGATAAATAAACCAATACCATGTGAGCATCACTAAACCTGAAATCACAGCTGCCAAAGGTATGGATGCCAAACCGATTGGAACCGATTGATATCCATATATCAAGAAAAACGGGTAAGAAGCGAACCCCAGAAACAACATTGTGTAAAGACATACTTTAAACTTCCGGATGGCAGACAGATTGGAAGAATCCACAACTCCGGCTGCCATCCATGCCATGATAGGCGGACAAACCCAGTTAAAAAACATCAAATGAGAATGCGCGTGTCGTAAATTTGCAAAATGAAGCCACTCGGGCATCGGATAAAGCATCCCATACCGATAAAAAAATCCGGTTATTCCGGCAATGATGAAGCTGAGAAGTGAAAGTTGCCAGATATGTTTATATGGACTCATTTTTTAGTGTGGGGCAAAAGTGAAATGTAGATTGGGGATGTACGATACACGATGTGCGATCTGTGATTTACGATTTGGTACTTTGATCCTTGAACCTTGAACCTTGATCCTTGATCCTTGATCCTTGAACCTTGAACCTTGAACCTTGAACCTTGAACCTGAAACCTTGAACCTGAAACCTTGAACCTTGAACCTGAAACCTCAAGACTCACGACTCACAACTAAGAAATGCATAAACCCCAGTGCTACTCCAAAAAGGATCATCGCAACGGCCTGGTGCAAAACTCCAAGCCAAACAGGAACATGATATACCAGTGTAAAAACTCCCACTGCATATTGGAAAAGCAATACGGCCAGCAGTACCAATGCCCACTTTTTAACGGTGAAGCTGGTCTTTAACATAAATGCACGAATCCATATTACAATGCTAATCAGAACTAAAAGTGTACCTGCTACCCTGTGAATCCACTGTACGGTTACCATATTATCCACCAGGTTAAGGAAAAGAGGCTGCATCAGCCATA
>PWLN01000330.1 GCA_003559375.1 Balneolaceae bacterium
ATAACATTCCGGGATCAAGAGTAGAACAGGTAAACATAGGAAGAAATACGGTTTATCGCGTCTATTATGGAACCTATCGGAATGTAAATGAAGCACGTAATGCAAGAGACCGTTTGGCTCAAAATGGTATATCAGGTTTTGTAAAACAGATGGAGAACTAAAATACCGGATTACCGATTTACTGGTAAGAAAAATCGGCCATTCGCTTCTTCTTTCGTTCGGTTTATCTCTCATTCTATTTGGAAATTACTGAATGCTATGGGCTACCTGTTCGATAATTAATCATTGCATTGTACTTTGCTCAAACACCATTACAGATGTATTAGCACGTTTTTATTTTATTTGAAAAGTGTTGGAGCGAAAGTTCATACAAATTGGTTCTATTCAGATAACCAAATAATTCTGATATGAAAAAAAATATTATCGTGATCGGCAGTGGTTTCGGTGGTCTGGCTACTGCATCAAGACTGCTTTCCAGGGGGTATAACGTCACCATTTTTGAAAAAAGAGATAAGCCCGGTGGGCGAGCATATGTTTATAATATCAATGGTTTTACGTTCGATGGCGGGCCAACAGTAATTACCGCGCCATTTATGTTTGATGAGATATTTGAAGCCGCCGGCAAAAAACGAGAAGATTACATCACATTTGTACCATGCCACCCATTCTACCGCATTTTTGACCACAATAAGAAAAGTTTTGATTACAATGATGATCATGACTTTACCCTGAACGAAATAAAGAAGTGGAATTCCAATGATGCCGAAGGATATGAAAAATTCCTTGGTACAACGAAAGCAATTTTTGACAAAGGATTTGTAGAGCTTGCCGATAAGCCATTCCTCAAATTCAGCGACATGTTAAGAGTAGCCCCTGATTTGATCAAATTGCAATCCTACAAAACGGTTTATAAATATGTGGCTCAATATATCGAAGATGAATTTCTTCGGCGCTGTTTCTCATTTCATCCCCTGCTTGTAGGAGGAAACCCATTCGATACCACATCGATCTATGCCATGATTCACTACCTGGAACGTGAATGGGGAGTGCATTATGCTATGGGAGGAACAGGATCTCTCGTCAATGCTCTGGTAAAACTAATTAAAGAACAAGGCGGAAAGGTACACCTGGATGCTGAAATTGATGAAATACTTGTTGAGAAGGGAAGAGCCACTGGCATACGGTTAAATAATGGGGATATACTCAAAGCCGATGCCGTTGTATCCAATGCTGATGTTGCTTTCACATACAAAAACCTGATCAATCCGAAACACAGGAAGAAATATACCGACCGAAAAATTGAACGCACTAAATATAGCATGTCTCTATTTGTGATCTATTTCGGTACTAAAAAGCGATATCTGGATTCTGGCCTGGCTCATCATAACATTATACTTGGTGAACGTTATAAAGGATTATTGTCAGATATCTTCCACAAAAAAAAGCTTTCTGAAGATTTTTCTCTCTACCTCCACATGCCAACAATAACCGATCCATCACTTGCGCCGGAAGGACATGAAGCGTTTTATGTGCTCTCCCCTGTTCCGCACCTCGATAGTGGTACTGATTGGAATGAAATGGGGCCAAAGTACAAGGATGTTATTCTGAATTTCCTTGAAGAAAATTATCTGCCGGGCTTGAAAGAAAACCTTGTTGCTGAACATTTTATAGACCCGCTGCATTTCCAGGATACACTCAACAGTTATAAAGGGTCTGCTTTTTCTGTTGAGCCAATTCTTACACAATCTGCATGGTTCCGTCCGCACAATCTCAGTGAAGATGTGGGCAATCTTTACTTTGTTGGTGCTGGTACGCACCCGGGTGCAGGTTTACCGGGAGTGTTATCTTCGGCGAAAATTGCAGAAAATCTGATAGAAGAGAGTCTATAGACAATGGACAATAGACAATGGACTATTTGTCATGAAAACTGATAGCTGAATTTACTATCAATCCCCGGATTTATAGCAATTCCCCCGCCTATCTAAACTCAGTCTAAACTAAAAAGGTTTTCTTCCTGCATTACCAGTTAACAGGTTTTTTTATTACCTTTTATTTAGAGTTTTTTATCTAAATATCTTTATTAATGATCTGCAGGGTTTAACTTATTGATTTCATATATTTTAATGAGTTTATAGGTCTGCAGTCCATGTTCAACAAATAAGCTCTCATGTTTTCAGCATCCTGTCATTACGGCTTGCAGGCAATGTTTTACATTGCACTGAATTCTGCACGGGATAAGAATGTAGAGCTGAGTGAAATCGCAGAAAATCAAAACATACCCAAACATTTTCTGAGCAAGATTTTACAACTGTTGGTAAAAAATAAATTATTGATTTCAATGAGAGGGCCTAATGGTGGTTTTCGATTGTCCAGAAGCCCGGAAAAAATATGCCTTCTGGATATTGTTGAAGCCATTGACGGCCTCGACATTTTTAACCAGTGTGGCATCGGTTTCCGGGAATGTGATGATGCAAACCCATGCCCGATACATGATGAGTACAAAAAATCCAGAGAAACAGTTTTTAATCTTTTTAAGAATAAAACCCTGAACGGGTATGCCGGGGATATTGAAAAAGGAGTAAATATTGTAGGCCTGGGTACTGGCACAAAGCCAAATGTTTAATTTTTTTTAACACACAGTCGTATTTTTAAAATTTTTCCGGAGGAACTGAAGTATGTCTAAAAAACAGGTAACCATTGATGCAAATGAAGCTGCCGCATATATTGCACATAAATTAAGTGAAGTGATTGCTATTTATCCCATTACCCCAGCCTCTCCAATGGGCGAATGGTCGGATGAGTGGTCAATGGCCGGCAAAAAGAATATCTGGGGTACAGTTCCGGAAGTAGCCGAACTGCAAAGTGAGGGAGGGGCAGCCGGCACCATGCATGGTGCGCTTCAAACCGGAGCCATTACAACCACTTTTACTGCATCTCAGGGGCTTTTACTCAAAATGCCTAACCTTTTCAAAATTGCTGGTGAACTAACCCCTGCTGTAGTTCATGTTGCAGCCAGAACAGTTGCAACACACGCACTTTCAATTTTTGGAGACCATAGCGATGTAATGGCAATGCGCATGACTGGAGTGGCAATGCTCAGTTCAAATAGTGTACAGGAAGCTATGGATCTGGCATTGATCGCACATGCTGCATCACTTGAGTCACGCATCCCGTTTATTCACTTTTTTGATGGATTCAGAACATCCCACGAGGTTCAAAAAATATTTGAGATTTCTGATGACGTATTGCGTGAAATGATTGATGATGAATGGGTGATCGCTCATCGAAATCGTGCTCTTACACCCGATAAGCCGGTGCTGCGAGGAACAGCACAAAACCCCGATGTATTCTTCCAGGCAAGGGAAACCGGGAATAAATTTTATGAGGCTTGTCCCGATATTGTACAAAACACAATGAACAAGCTGGCGGAACTTACCGGAAGGCAATATAATTTATTCGAGTATCACGGTGCAGCAGATGCTGAAAGAGTTATTATCCTGATGGGATCGGGTGCTGAAACAGTTCATGAAACTGTGGATAAAATGAATGAGCAGGGTGAGAAAGTTGGGCTTGTCAAGGTTCGCCTGTTCCGGCCATTCAGTTTAAGTCACCTCATCGAAGTACTTCCTTCAACAGTTCAAAGCATTGGCGTATTAGACCGCACTAAAGAGCCTGGAAGTACCGGAGAACCACTTTATAATGATGTTATAACAACATTACATGAAAACAGAGTTGAAAAGTGGAAAGAATTTGATACCGAGCCTAAAGTGGTAAACGGCCTTTACGGGCTTTCATCAAAAGAATTCACACCACCTATGGTTAAAGCCATTTTTGATGAACTTGGAAAGATAAAACCAAAAAATCACTTTACAGTCGGAATTCTTGATGATGTAACTCATAAAAGCCTTGATTATCAGAAAGACGGCTGGCAAACCGATAAGGATGTGTTTGAAGGTCTCTTTTATGGGCTGGGTGCAGACGGTACTGTAAGTGCCAATAAAAACTCCATCAAAATTATAGGTGATAACACAGATTTTTACGCCCAGGGTTATTTTGTTTACGATTCAAAAAAATCAGGTGCTACTACGGTTTCTCACCTTCGTTTTGGGCCTAACCCAATACGATCAGCATATCTCATTAATAAAGCAAACTTTGTGGCATGCCATCAGTTTACCTTCCTCGATAAAATCGATATGCTTAAACATGCGCGCGAAGGTGCCACATTCCTGCTCAATGCTCCTTACTCACCTGATGAGGTATGGAGTAAAGTACCGAAAAAAGTACAACAGCAAATTATCGATAAAAAGCTGAAGTTCTACAGTATCGACGCATACAAAGTGGCACGTGAAAATGGCATGGGTAATCGAATCAACACAGTGATGCAAACCTGCTTCTTTGCCATTTCTGAAATCCTTGACCGCGAAGAAGCTATTCTCCTGATCAAGGATGCCATTAAAAAAGCCTATGGCAGCAAAGGAGAAAAAATCCTTCAAAGCAATTACGCTGCTGTTGATAATTCAGTAGAGAACCTATTCGAAATCAGCGTACCAGACTCTGTTACATCAGATATCGAAATGCGTCCTCCTGTTCCAAAAGAAGCGCCGGATTATGTTCAGAAGGTGATTGCAGAAATTATTGCCGGACAGGGAGACGATCTGCCTGTGAGTGCTTTTGAACCCGATGGTACATTCCCAACGGGAACCACAAAATGGGAAAAACGTAACATCGCACTCGAAATACCCGTCCTCGAACCGGATATCTGTATCCAGTGCGGTAAATGTTCCTTGGTCTGCCCCCATGCCGTAATCCGTATGAAAGCTTTCGATGGCAGCCTGCTTGAAGCTGCACCGGAAACTTTTAAATATATGGATGCACGCGGACGAGAATGGCCCGAAAATACCAAGGTCAGTGTACAGGTATCTCCTGAAGATTGTACCGGCTGTGTACTTTGCGTTGAGGTTTGCCCAGCGAAAGACCGCAAGCAGGTAGGCCGTAAAGCACTCAATATGGCCCCAATAGAGCCACTACTTGAGCAGGAAAAAGAAAACTGGGACTTCTTCCTTACAATTCCGGAGTATGAGCGTTCCGAGCTGAAAACCGAGACCGTAAAAGGGGCTCAGTTCCTCGAGCCACTCTTCGAGTTTTCAGGTGCTTGTGCGGGTTGTGGTGAAACTCCATACATCAAACTCATTACCCAGCTCTTTGGCGACCGAATGGTTATAGCGAATGCTACAGGATGTTCTTCTATATACGGAGGCAACCTCCCAAGTACACCCTATACCACCAATAAAGACGGATATGGGCCGGCATGGTCGAATTCACTCTTTGAAGATAATGCAGAATTCGGACTCGGTTTCAGGCTTACTATCGACAAGCATCAAGAGCAAGCCCGTGAACTTCTCATGAAGCTGAACGGCAGTATTGATGCAGAATTGAAGCAGGAAATACTCGATGCCGACCAGACAAACGAACCGGGAATCTATGAGCAGAGGCAGCGTGTTGCAAGGTTAAAAGAACTGCTTGCAAATGATTCTTCACGCAATGCAAAAATGCTGCTTAGTATTGCAGATTACCTTGTTCGAAAGAGTGTTTGGATTTTTGGTGGCGACGGATGGGCTTATGATATCGGTTACGGAGGCCTCGACCACGTTTTGGCAAGCGGAAGAGATGTGAATATTCTGGTAATGGATACGGAAGTTTATTCCAATACCGGTGGCCAATGCTCGAAAGCAACACCACTTGGTGCAGTTGCCAAATTTGCAGCAGCCGGCAAGCAAATCGGAAAGAAAGATCTCGGGTTGATGTCTGTTTCCGGTAAAGGTGCTTATGTTGCAAGAATCGCAATGGGTGCGAGTGATCTTCAGACCATGAAAGCCATTATTGAAGCGGAACGCTATCCCGGGCCATCGATCATCATAGCATACAGCCATTGTATTGCACATGGATATGATATGAGATATGGACTCGACCAGCAGAAAATGGCCGTTGACTCCGGTTACTGGCCGCTGTTCAGGTTCGATCCATCGAGGGTTGATCAGGGATTAAACCCATTCCAGCTTGATTCGAAAGCGCCCAAGATTCCGTTTAAAGACTATGCATACAATGAAATGCGCTACCTGATGCTTGCAAAAGCAAAACCAAAAATTGCTAAAGCTTTAATGGATCAGGCGCAAAAGGAAGTAAACGAACAATGGAATGTCTATGAGCAAATGGAGGCTGTTTACGAGCCGCCTAAAGATACCCCAGAACCAGAATCCAATGAATAGTTAAATAAGTATGAACCTGTCAGCGTCCGAAGGACCTGACAGCGTTCCACACAAACTACTTTCATTCAGCCATCAGGCCAAAATTTTTGAAACGAATCATCCTTTAGACATAGAGACAATCATGAACTTAGAAACAACCTACCTGGGACTTAAACTGAAAAATCCACTTGTCCCGTCGGCATCTCCACTTTCAAATGAAACGGATCAGGTGAAGAGAATGGAAGACTCTGGAGCATCGGCAGTGGTGATGTATTCACTTTTTGAGGAGCAGATAAACCGGGAGAACCGTGCTCTTGATTATTTTATTAATACGCCCGGCAACAGCTTTGCAGAGGCATTAAGTTACTTTCCGGAACCAGATGAATATCACAATCTCCATGCAGAAGATTACCTCGAGCAGATCAGAGAATTAAAAAATGCGGTTGATATCCCCATCATTGCCAGCCTGAATGGCACCTCAGAAGGCGGATGGATGCAATATGCCCGGAAGATGGAAGAAGCAGGTGCAGATGCCCTTGAGCTGAATATTTATTATATCGCTGCAGATCCATCCATGACATCAGCCGATGTTGAAAATATGTATATCAGTGACCTGAAAGCTGTAAAACAGAATGTGGAAATTCCTGTATCTGTAAAATTAGGGCCATATTTCAGTTCATTTGGCAATATAGCAAAAAGGCTTGAAGATGCCGGGGCAGACGGGCTTGTACTCTTCAACAGGTTTTATCAGCCTGATATTGATCTCGAAAACCTTGAAGTTGAACCGAGCCTGGAATTAAGCAGTTCTTTTGAAAAAAGATTACCACTGCGCTGGATTGCTATGCTTCGCCCGCATCTGAATTGCAGTCTTGCCGCAACAACCGGAATTCATACAGCAAAAGATGTCATCAAAATGATACTGGCCGGTGCTGATGTTGCGATGATGGCGTCCGTACTTCTCTATCATGGCCCATCAGTACTCAAGAGGATTCAAAGAGACATGCAACTGTGGATGGAAGAGAAAGAGTACGCTTCTCTTGATGAAATGAAAGGCGCGATGAGCTCGGCATCCGTAGCAGATCCAACAGCATTTGAAAGAGCCAATTATATCAAGATTTTACAGGGATTTCGGATCGAAAGTTTGCGGTAATCCTTTATATCATTTTCGATATAACAGTTTCTTGTAATCAGGATACATTTTCTTGAAATGAAGATCTCATATCTCTTTTGGCTGAGACTTTAATTGATTTCATTGTGACGGTTAAGATCTCATCCGCAAGCGAGAAGCACTCCCGAATCTGTGAAATTGCCGCTTTGCGATCCATATATACCCCACCCCGGCTCAGGTGTAGGAACAGGCGCAATGGCCCCGTTACCAGATAATACTGAATTGCATAGGAGTTGACACCGTGTCCTGAATGGGCCAGTACGACATACGACTGAGTATTTTTACCAGTGCTTTGGACATAATGCTGAAGGTTGTATGGCGACTTTTCTAACTCAAAAGTCGAGAAGCGCCACTTACCCCGCTCTTTCAACGCAGCCGCAAGTTCGGGAGGAATGTTCGGAAATTTTAAACCCGCCTCTTCGAATAAGTGGCGAACTTTTTCGATGTCGCTCATTTGCAGACCTTTTTTGAATTACATGAATCTACAATTAATTTCATGGGCCGATCCTTTTTTCTCATGCTGTGTGATCTTTAGCTGCCAGTTAGTTAGACCTGATTTATATACCAAGGCTGCCCGCTTCACGCCATTTCGTCATGATATGGCCCACCTGGGCGGCTACCTCCGCACGGGCATCATAACGGTCCAAACCGGTGCTCAGCAATTCATCATACGTGGTATGGCGGTGACGAATGTGCGCTTGCACCGCGAGATCGATTGCATCAGCAGCGAACTCCTTTGCCGCTGCCGTTCTTCCAATCCGGCCCGAGTATTTCAGGCAGGCATGCTCTGCAATCTCTGTGGCTTCCTCCGCCGAGCATCCAGGGTACCGCTCCTGAACACGTTGCCCGAACTCGGCCTGGTATTCCCTGTCAATGATCGCTTCCCGTTCAGCACGACGTTCCCGTAATCGGGCCCGGGCATCTGCGTCGGCAAGACACTCCATCTCTGCGCGGTCTATGGCACTCTCTTCCACCAGAATGCCTTGACGTTCATAACGCTTACGCTGACGACTGAATCGCAGTACAATAGCTCGAAGCTTCGA
>PWLN01000361.1 GCA_003559375.1 Balneolaceae bacterium
AACCATGCTTCTTCAAGGACGTGAGCCCTGAAGGTAAAATCAAAACGAAAAACGATGAATTCCCAGTCTAACCTCAGGCCCAGGCCGGTACCAACCGCAATCTGCCGGTAAAATGAATCTAAGAAAAATTTTCCATCTCTGAGCAAGTCAACATCATCTTCATCACGAAAGGTATTTCGCGGGCCATACCAAACATTGCCGGCATCCGTATGCCATGCTATGTGCCATTGTGCATTGAAGACATCTCGTAAAAAAATCTGTCGCAACTCTTTAAAAAATGCGAGCTTTATTTCTCCGCCCGGTATGGTTACTTCATCGGGGCTGATTCCTCCGGGGCCAAGCCTGAATGGGTTCCACCCCCTGATGTCATTGCTGCCACCGGCAAAAAAACGCCTGTTCAGGGGAATGGTTTCACTTTGCCCGATAGGTTGAGCAATACCTCCAAATGCCCTAAGTGCAAATACTGTATTCTCAGAAACAGGAATATATCGCCTGTAATCTGCGGATAATTTGATAAAGCGGCTGTAAGACAAATTGTTTGAGGAAATACCTAAAGGAGAGGGTAGGGTGCCTTCAATTTCGCCCGGAGTTACAAGAAAACGATCTATCGCATAAGGAATGTTACCCGCAAGAGCAACTGAATACTCACTGAAATATCCAAAATCTCGTTTAATAAGATTTGTATTCTGGCTTCTGAAAATATAGCGGATTATGGACGAGAATTGCGGATTAAAGTCCTGCTCAATTCTTAAAAACTCAAATGAGCCTTCACCAAATTCATTGATCAGGTTTTGTCTGAATTGAGGCGAAGGATTGGTATCAACGATATCTAGCTCCAGCAGGTCGAGAAGGCTGGTAAAACGGCGTGAGTGGCGAAATTCATAACGCAGGTTGAACCGAATATCGAAATTAATATCAAAAAATAACTGGTTCGACTGGCTGTATGTTAGTGCATACCGTGTTCGAGCACTTTCCACCCATCTGCTTCCTGAAAGACCGGCAAAAGGAAAATTAAGCCTTGGTACCGAATATTCGGCCAGTATCTCGTAACTCTGGAAGATAGCTGCTCCGGATGAAGTTCGCCGCCCAAACTCATCACGTGGTGAAATTTCACTTAGTGTACGCGATGGTACGTATTCGAAACTTGTATTAATACCCAGTGTGAAGTTTTCGGCCATTCCGAAAAGATTATTGTTATTGTAATTTGCACCAATACCTGTGCCAAAACCGTATCTTCTCATTCCGAAGAACTCTGCTCTTAATGAATGCCGGGGTAGTGTTTGAAGATCAAAGAAGACCGGAATCTCTTCCATAGAATAATCGGGCAGAGAACTGTCACGGCTCAGTCCAAACCTGTTAATCAGGATATTTCCAAGGTTCTGATAGGAATTTATTGTTCGCAAATAAGCAGATTGGTCGAAGGTATCTCCGGGTGTAAAACGGATTTGTTCGGTAAGCAGTTCAAAATGGGTCTGTGCGGCATCCTGTTTCTGTAAACTGATTGTATAACCGGGAAATGTATAGGGTTCTCCTTCCAGAACCTGTTCATCATCAAAACTGTTTTCTCCGTCGGGTCCTAATAGTGTAACGTAAACATTACCGAAACTGTAGATGCCACCGGGACGGATTGTAAACAATACATCCAGCTCATTAACATCGTCAGGATTTCTTTTCAGTAACGCCCGCACAGAATCTCTTTGGATGGAAGCATAACCGTGATTTTTTAAAAAATTGATAATTCTGGTTTGCTCTTCCCTGAGTTCCTGGGCCAGGTAATTGCTTCGGAAACTGAATGTTGAATCATTAAGCCGGCGCCCTGAAAATACACTTTGGCGATAAAAAGTGTTCAGGATCGATTCATCTTCAAAATGAGGAAGGCCTGTAAATGAAACGGTATTTATCCTTGATGAAGGCCCTTCTCTGATAATAAATGATACTTCATACCTGTTTTCCCTGAATTCGATGATATTTGTATCTACTTCAGCTTCGAAAAAACCAAGATTTTCATAATACAGTTTGATTCGTTCAATATCATTGGCAACGACATCCCTGTCGAGTAAACGGGGAGCTTCACCCACACCGAAAACCTGCCAGATATAGTACCAAGGAGTAAAGCGTCGTATTCCAAGAAATTCGCGGTTGGTACGTGTTCTAACGAGAGTAGCAAGGGCGCGGTTCGAAACATTACGGTTTCCTGAAAACCGCACCCGCCTTACAACTTCCATCTCATCTTCTGAAATCTCTTCAATATTCTGGTTTAACTGTGCTGTGGAAGTTTCAGGAAAAACCAGGCTTGCAATTAAGAAAAGAAGTGGCAGAACGAAATATTTCACGCAATTGATTGGTTGTGAAAACAGTTTTTTTTTGCTGCCAAAATACTGAATACATTTACAGTAGTGTTTTCAATAAAATCTTAATAAACAGTCTATAGAATATTGACAGTTATTTAAGCAACGGATTTCACTATTTAAAATTATAAAGACGAGATGGATTAAACATCATCGTAATCAAATCCCTCATCTTCTTCACCATGGAAGAAATCTTCTTTTCTGATGTAATCGGGCCAGATATCTTCAATTCCTTCATAGATTGTTTCTTCACCGTCTTCAATTTCATCGAGTTCATACAGGTTGTTGATAGCCTGCTGTGGCAACCCATTGCGTTCGGCCCATTCAATAAGTTCTTCTCGTGTTGCAGGAAAGGGCGCTTCATCCAGTGCAGCGGCTAATTCTACGGTCCAGATCATGTTTGATATATTTTTTGATTAATTTTTTCTGTTAACAAATTTTGATTTTTTAAACTGTTTATACAGGTATGCAACTAAAAAGCATGCAAAATTACAACATTTTTTTTAACTACAGTAATAGGTGTAGGAAATATTTTTTATCTTGGCACAGTTACATAAATAACAATTCAAATTAATTAGGATTATTGTATGAGTATGCCAGGCGGTTTTGAGTGGATTATCATTGTTCTTGTGATTCTGCTTTTCTTTGGTGCAAAACGGATTCCTGAACTGGCCCGGGGTTTGGGTAAAGGTATTCAGGAATTTAGAAGAGCTTCCGATGACATTAAAAAAGAAATCGAGAAGGGAAAAGATGATATAGAGGAATCAACCCGGTACAAAGAGAAAGAAACAGCAGAAAAATCAGAAAATTAACCACTCGTTCTAAATGAAAAATCTGCTCGCTGTCCAGGAGCAAGTCAGGTCCGGGAAATTTAACCTGAGGGACAAATCAGAAAAATACATCCAGTCAATCACGGATAAGAATGAAGAGATAAATGCTATTGTCCATTTTGACGCTGATGAAGTAAAAAGCGAAGCCGACCGAATCCAAAAAAAAATAGATGACGGAACTTGCGGCAGCCTTGCAGGAAGTATCATTGCAATTAAAGATGTCATTTGCGAAAAAGGTAAAAAAGTAACCTGTGCCAGCCACATTCTTCACAACTTTGTAAGTGTTTATGATGCTACTGTTATCAAAAAACTGAGACAGGAGGATGCACTTTTTATTGGTCGAACCAATATGGATGAATTTGCAATGGGATCGTCTACTGAAAATTCAATTTTTGGCCCTTCCAGAAATCCCGTTAATACTGATTTTGTAACTGGTGGTTCAAGTGGCGGGAGTGGCGCAGCGGTTGCAGCTGATATGTGTGATTCAGCCCTGGGTTCCGATACCGGTGGTTCTATAAGGCAGCCGGCTTCCTATTGTGGAGTAGTGGGCATGAAACCAACATACAGCCGTGTTTCGAGATATGGCCTTGTTGCTTATGCTTCATCATTCGATTGTATAGGCCCGTTCACAAAGAACGTGACAGACGCAGCTCTCATTTTACAATCTATTGCCGGGCATGATGAGATGGATAATTCCTCCTCATCAGTTCCTGTAGACGATTACATCTCGGCAATAACGGAAGATACAGGCACACTACGTGTTGGCGTACCGGCTGAATATTTCGGTGAGGGCCTGGATGAAGAAGTAAGAAAAATTGTGGAAGACAGGCTGGAACAGCTTCAAAAAGAGAATGTTAAGCTGATTCCCGTAAATTTGCCTCATATGAAATATGGGATTGCCACCTACTATATCCTCGCCACTGCCGAAGAATCAAGCAATCTCGCCCGATACGATGGCATAAGATATGGACACAGGGCAGATTTCAGAAAGGTTGAAGCCGAACTCAGTGAAGAAAAAGCTGAATTACAGAAAGAACTGAAAAACGGAAGCTCAGCAACACTTGATAAAGTGTTTGCCACCCTCGACTCACCGCTGATTCGTTTGTATAAAAAATCCAGAACCGAAGGTTTTGGAACTGAAGTGAAACGCAGAATTTTATTAGGAACCTATGTCTTAAGTGCCGGTTATTATGACGCTTATTATGCAAAGGCACAACGTGTGAGGAGATTGATCAAACAGGATTTTGCAGAAGCTTTTCGTGATGTTGATGTTATTGTATCACCAACAGCTCCTACCACTGCATTTAAACTTGGCGAAAACCTGCATGACCCGCTCCAGATGTACCTGAATGATGTTTATACTATTTCAGCAAATCTTGCCGGAATCTGTGGAATCAGTGTGCCAGCCGGGATTCACTCGAATGGTATGCCGGTGGGGATACAGTTTATGGGCAACGTCTTCAGGGAATCGGATATCCTTCGGGCAGCAAAACGCCTTGAATCACTATAATATTTAAACGTATTCGACTTGAACCGATTAAAACATAAATGGGTACTCATAACCGGTGCCACTTCAGGAATCGGTAGAGCTACAGCTGAATGTTTTGCAGATGCCGGAGCAAATCTGGTGATTACGGGCAGGAGAGAAGACAGGCTGATTGATTTGAAAGATAACTTACTTTCAAAATTTGATATCAGTATCGAAACATATTGTTTTGATGTGCGGGACAGAAATGCATGTAAAGCTTGTGTAGATTCATTAAAAAACCCGGTTGATATTTTGGTAAACAATGCAGGACTTGCATCCGGCCTTGATCCAATCGACAGCGCTGATTTTGACGACTGGGATAAAATGATTGATACCAATATCAAAGGCTTGTTGTCTATGACGCGCTTTGTATCTGAAAAGATGCGTGTGCGTAATGAAGGGCATATTATCAATATTGGATCTATTGCCGGATATGAATCTTATCCCGGCGGTTCCGTTTACTGCGGTACCAAACATGCTGTAAAGGCGATCACACAAGGAGCCAAAATGGATCTCACCGGTACAAATATTCGTGTGAGTTCGGTCTCGCCGGGCATGGTAGAAACTGAATTCAGTGAAGTCCGATTTCATGGCGACAAAGAAAAAGCGGATAATGTATACCAGAATGTGAAACCGCTCACAGCAATGGATATAGCTGAAATCATCCTGTTTACTGCGAATAGGCCTTCTCATGTTAACATTTTAGACACAATAGTATTGCCGGTGCAGCAATCTTCGGCAACCATCGTTCACAGGCCATCCACATCCAGATAGCATTTAGGTATCAGCAATCAGCATTTTATACTATAAAGTTCAAAATAAAATGTGAACTTTTAACCGACCACCGACCACCGACCACCGACCACCGACCACCGACCACTGAAAGCTGACAGCAAAATACTCCCAAAATTTAAAAAAATTTAAAACCAAGCATGTCCCTTAAAAAAAAACTGATTGTCATTACCCTGTTTTCGCTATTGGTTACTGCCTGTAAAAGCGATCCTGATTTCAGGTTCAGCGATCAGGGCCGGTTTGTTCCTGCTTTTTCTGCTGAAAGGGCATTTCATTATATCGAGGACCAGGTAAATTTTGGGCCCAGGGTTCCCAATACGGAAGCTCATCGTGAGGCTATTCAGTATTTCAATCGCCATTTTCGGGAAACTGCAGGGAACAGATCGGTATACGTTCAGTCATTCCAGGAGGTGGTTTATGGTGATACACTGAATCTATATAACCTGGTTGCCTCGTTTGCTCCGGAAAAGAGTGACCGTATATTGCTTGCTGCTCACTGGGATTCACGGCCAAGGGGAGAAGAGGATTCTCTGAATCCGGATTTGCCAATTCCGGGAGCTGATGACGGTGGAAGTGGAGTAGGTGTATTGATGGAGTTTGCCAATATTTTTGCTGAATACGATTTGCCAATTGGAGTAGACATCATCCTTTTTGATGGTGAGGATTACGGCGAAGAGGGTGATCTTGACCACTATTTTCTCGGTTCACGACACTGGGGGAATAATCCACCGGTACCTGGATACAGTCCGCGTTTCGGTATATTGCTGGATATGGTGGGCGGAGTAAATGCAACATTTCCAAAAGAAGGCTATTCCATGAGATTTGCCCCTCGTCTTGTGGATGAAATATGGTCAATAGCCCATGAATTTGGCCACTCAGGCCTGTTTATTAATGAAAGAGGTGGAATGATAGCTGACGATCATATCATTGTTGAGCAGCTAACCGGTATACCTATGATCAACATCATCCATCACCGGGTGAGCCCGACCGGTGAGGTGCGATTTCCGCCTTATTGGCACACCCAAAATGATAACATGGATATCATCGACAAAGATGTACTGCAGGCAGTTGGCGATGTTATTCTTGAACTCATTTACAATCGCATTCCCACGTAAAACGGATAACCTGTTCGTTAAACATGACAATTGGAACAAAATTTAAAAACAGATACCGTTAATTGAGAAATGACCTATCTCAAATTTACATTTACCATTCCGGAACATCTCCAGGAATATTTCATAGCAGAATTGCTGGATCTTGATTTTTACGGTTTTGAGCAATTCGACAACAGAATGGAGGCATTTGTTGAGATAAGCAGGTTCAATGACAGCCACCGTGAATACATAGAACAACTTGCTGCACTATTTCCCGATGTCTCATTTACTGAAGAGGAAGAGATTGAAGAACAGAACTGGAATGAAACTTGGGAACAATCCGTAAAACCCCAGAGAATTGGTAAGTTTTTAGTAAAACCAACCTGGTCTGATGAAAAACCCACAGAAGATGAGATCTTGCTTGAAATAGATCCCAAGATGGCATTTGGCACCGGCTATCATGCTACTACCCGTTTGATTCTCAGAGAACTCGAAAAAATGCCGTTAAAGGGTAAAAAAGTTATGGATGCAGGAACAGGTACAGGGATATTGGCCATAGCAGCCATAAAACTTGGAGCTTCTGAAGCAACGGGATTTGATATCGATCCATGGAGTTATGAGAATGCGACTGAAAACTTATATATAAATGGCGTTCAGGATCAGATTCAAATTCGGTTTGGAGGTATTGAACAAATCAGAGAGAATGAATTATTTGATATTACTATTGCTAATATCAATCGCAATGTAATTCTTGAGATAATGCCATTTTTGGTAGATCACACACAGCCAGGCGGGCAAATTTGTATATCGGGACTCTTGCATACAGATGAAGAGATCATACGCGAAAGAATTTCGGAGGTACCGGTTCATCTGCTTGGTGTGGAGCGTGAAGAAGAGTGGATACTTTTTCGCCTAATAAAAACCGGTACCTCAACCACGAGTTAATGAAATTGAAATGCTCTGTTGATATAGGCACAAATTCGGTGCTTCTGCTTGTTTGTGAAGTTATAGACGGGGTTATCCATGTGTACCATGAAAAGCAATCGGTTCCGCGCCTTGGCAAGGGTGTGGATCAGGAAAAAAATCTGCATCCAGAAAGTTGTGAAAGAGTACTGAACGTGCTGAGGGATTATCAAAAATTTCTGAACTCTGTTGAACCAGGGCTTGCTAAATCTGCAATTGTGACGGCTACAAGCGCTGTAAGGGATGCCAGAAACCGTGACACATTCATAGAACTGGTGAAAAAGGAGACAGGTTGGGATATCCGGGTTTTGAGTGGAGAGGAAGAAGCACAAATCACCTACAAGGGAGGATTAAGTGTACTGAAAAACCGTGAATCGAACGGAAATTTGATCATTGATATTGGTGGTGGAAGTACAGAAATATCAATTGGCAGAGGTCACGAGCTCATTACAGCAAAATCTTTAGATATGGGAAGTGTTCGATTCACGGAACGGTTTTTTAGAAATGATCCACCCGTTCCTCTGGAGATTCAACAAGCCAGGTCTGAAATCAGAAAGATGCTGTTAGGGATGAAAAAACCCGAGGGCGATTTTGAAGCGATTGGTGTGGCCGGTACAGTTACCTCTTTGGCAGCTATTCATCAGAATTTAACCGAATATAGTGTCAACCTATTAGACAACATAATTTTAAACAAGGTTATGTTGAATAATTCGATAGCAGAATTTTCAGAATTATCCTATCGTACTATAGAGAATAAGTATCCCGAATTTATGACAGGTAGAGGTGAAGTTATCTTGGCTGGAGCATTAATTTTAGATGAAATTTTGACCTGGTGCAATAAAGAATATTGCATTGTTTCTACCGGTGGTATCCGACATGGAA